>JAPLKI010000017.1 GCA_026388155.1 Elusimicrobiota bacterium | reverse complement strand
CAGTTTCCGGTAGTTGCCCGCCGAAGGCGGGCCGTAAAGAAAAATCCGCGTTTTTAAAGGCGGTAAAAACCTTATGAAAAGGTAGCGTCTACCTTATATTAAGTTTAAAGCAGGGTTGTGGGTACGAAAAGGCGGGCTTTTTTATGCAAGGCTTCATCGGCTGTAAGCAGGCGTCCGCCAAGATTGGCTGCAAGAGCGATATACAGACAGTCGTAAAAAGAGTGATTCGTATGGAAAGTGAAATGAACGGCTTTATCCAGAATTTCTTCCGTCGGAGTAAAAATCTCCACTCCGATATCCAGAAGGGAACGCAAGGCTTCTTTTACGGCGGTTTCGGTAAACTCTTTTTTAAGATGCAGCACATTAGCCACTTCATAGAGCATCAAGTCGGGGGAAGCCAGCACAATCTTTCCTTCCAGAAGCATGTCCCTGTACTCAAGGGCTCGCGCGCTGCCTTGTTCATCGGCAAACCATTTGAGGGCAACGGAGCGTCAAGCCTATGGCAGTGCCGTATCAGGAGCTATGCTCATCAGACGGCCAAGAATGTGAATCATCGTGATGCGCGAAGCTGTCTAAGAAGGCGCAATGAGTCAAACCCGGCGGAAGGGCGGCCAAATTTTGCGCGCAAGGCGTCAATACCCATGGACGCTTTGTTCATGGCAATTTTGTCTTTTAGCCGCGCTTTCAGCAGGTTTTCGATTCGTTTTTTCTCTTTTACCGTCATAATGTCAAGTATACAACGGAAAATACCGGAAGTCAATAGTTCGTTTAGCCCTGTCGTTTAGCCCCGCTCTTTTGGAGCAATCTGCCGGCATGGGTGCGGAAAAGGCAACAAGAGTCTGATACGCCGGCTTACGAAATTGCCGGGATGCCATGGCGCAGTAATTATTTCGGTTATACTTTTTGGTATAATACCATAAGGTATAAATTGATTCGGGGCACGGAGGCTGCGGTATGCTTAACCCTTTTTATTACGGACAAGTCGCTACAGGCGCGGATTTCACCGACAGGACAACGGAGCTTAAAGAGCTTGTGGATGAGCTTTACAGCGGGGCGAGGGTGTTTCTTATTTCTCCAAGGCGGTATGGGAAAACTTCGCTGGCGTTCAACACGCTGGCCGCGCTTAAAGAACGCGGCGTTATAACCGCTTATATGGATATGTATGACGTTTCCACTGTGGAGCAGTTCGCGGCGCATTACGCCAGGGCTGTCGCGAGGGCGGCGGAAACAAAAACCGAAAACATTATCGGTTTTATCAGGGAAGTTATCCCTTCGCTGCGGCCGAGCGTCACTATAAGCGCCGAAGGGGAAATATCGGTGGGGATAGAGGCGGCCCCGAAGAAACCGGAGCTTTCCCTGCTTATCAGGGATCTTCTGGAGATCCCGCAAAAAACAGCGGAGAGGAAAAGGAAGAAATTCGCGGTGTTTTTTGACGAATTCCAGGAAATAAGGAATGTGGGAGGGGAAGCGCTTGAAAAGGCGATGAGAGCCGTTTTCCAGCGCCAGAAGGATGTGGGCTACTTATTTGCCGGTTCAAAGCAGCATATAATGTCCGACATGGTGTTAAATAAAAACAAGCCTTTTTATAAAATGGGGAAAATTATTTTCCTGGGCAAAATCCCCCCGGGCGAGCTTGCCTCTTTCATTTCCGGCAAGTTCGGGGCTTCGGGCAAGACCATAGACGCCGGGACCACGGACGAGATAATAAGAGTTTCGCGGGTGGTTCCGTATTATACGCTGCATTTATGCCACGAAATATGGAGCGGCTGCGCGGACATAAAAAACGTGCCGCGCTCCGCAGTCGCCGAAGCTGTCGGCCGGATTACGCAGGGGCTGTCTCCGATGTTTCTTTCAATGTGGGATTCGCTGGCGCTTTCACAGCGGAAACTGCTGCAGGCTATGGCCGTATCCGGTGGAACCGACTTGTTCTCAATGGGGTTTATCAGTTCCTACCGCCTGGGGTCGGCGTCCTCTGTGCAGAAATCAGAGGCTCTTTTGACGGCTAAAGGTCTGCTTGAGAAGGAGGACGGCGTTGCGGTGTTCTCGGACATCTGGTTTAGCGAATGGATTAAAAAGAAGTATTTTGCTTAAAAAGGCGGCAGGAGCCTTTTCTAATCATCGTGATGCGCGAAGCCCAGCCCTTTTGCTTCAGCAACTGGCGCCGTATGCCAAAGTTTAGGCGGTTAAACTAAGCCAGGGGCAAAAGAGCTGGACGAAGCAGCCGGTTTTGATAAAATATGAAAAAAATGCCATATAATTCCAGAAAAGCGGTGTTGCTGGCCGCTCTGCTTGCCGCAACGGCCCTTCCGGCGCGCGCCCAGCTTGCGGCGCCGCAGCTTAGCGCGGATGAGTCGGCTTTCCAGGCCATTTCCGCGCTTTACCAGACTTCCGCCGACCGCGCGGCCGTAATAGAGGCATTCCGGCAATTCATAAAAAAATACCCGAAAAGCCAAAGGGCAGCGGACGCCCTGTTTATGACAGGGGAAGCGCACATGTCCAAAGCGCTGGAGCTGCTTCACCAGGAAAAAATTTCAAAAAGGGGTCCCGCCGCCGGGCCGGCCGGCGCAAAGCCGGGTTCCATGGCCGAATTCAACTCAGCCGCGGAAATATACGGTTCGGTGGCCGGCAGGTACTCCGGCAGCGGCCTTGAAGCTTCGGCCCTGTATCGCGCAGGCGAGGCATATTACAACATGGGCGACTGGGAACAGGCCGTTAAAGAATTTTCCAAAGTGGAAAGCGACTACCCCAAAAGCTATATAGCGCCGGAAAGCCTGCTTGGACAGGTTTACTCAAATATCGCCCTGAACCGCCGCCGGAACGCGCAAAACATATTTTTTCACTTTGGCGAGATCTATCTGGCCTACGCTTCCGACCCGGCTTTGGTGTTTGCCGGCGGCATAATAGAGCTGAGCCGGAAAAATTACCCGGCCAGCCAGAAGCTTTTTTCACGGCTTGACACTCCCCAGGCGCGGTTTTTCCTGGGGAAGGCCTATCTTTACGAGGGCAGAACCGATATGGCGGCGTCTGTTTTCGGGAAACTTCTCAAGAATTACCCCGGATTTGATTCCATAGAGGAGGCGGAGTTCCTTATATGCGAGTCTTTTTTTTATGCGCGGGATTTTGACGGCGCGATAAGCAAGTACCAGGACTTCATTAAAAACTATCCCGGCTCAAAGCTGAAAACGGCGGCGGTCTTCCGCATAGGCGTTTCGCAGCTTAACAGGAAAGATTACCTGAACGCCCGGCTGAATTTCCGGGCTGTTACAGACAAAAGCCCGTTTAATTATTTCGCGCCCTACTCGTGGTATTTTATCGGCGAATCTTATCTCGCAAACAAACAGACCGGCGACGCCCTATCCGCTTACGCAAAAATTACCGCCGGCTACCCCACCTCTTCGGCGGCGCCTGCAAGTTTTTATAAACTCGCGTGGTGCCGGTACCTACTGGGCGATTATCAGGGGGCCCTGCAGACCCTGGGGAATTTTATCGGCCTTTATCCCGCGCATGCGCTCGCTAAAAACGCTTATTACCTGATGGGCGCCGCAAACCTGGCGCTGAAAAAACCGCAGGAGGCGCTGGGGAATTTCCAGAGCGCGGTTGACCTTGCGCCTTCAAGCGAGGTCGCCGAGCAGGCGCTGTTTATGATCCTCCGCACGGAATACGCCAGGGGCGATTACAACAGTATCCTGACCTCTTACCAGGTGCAGTCTATTTTTAAAAACCCTCCGCCTGCCGGGTCCAAATGGCGGGCGCTGAGCCTGCTGTATGTCGCCGAGGCCTATCTGGCGCGGAACCTTTTTGACGACGCGAAGAATATTTATAACACAGCGGCCCGGCTTTCCCCCGACAAGGTGTCTTTGCTTTACGCCCAGGAAGGCCTGGTGTGGTGCTATGCGCTGTCCGGCGACAGCTCGGGCGCGGCCAAAGCCAGGGAAAAACTCAAAACCGCCAGAGCCGCTTTCCCGGATGCCGGGGCGCTCTCCGGCACGGACGCGCTGTCGGTCGCCGACAGCTATTTCAATGCCAAGGATTTTAAAAAAGCCTTCGGCCTTTACGACGCTTTCGCCTCCGATAACGCCTCAAGCAAATACGCTCCCGCCGCGCTTTATAAGGCCGGCCTTGCGCTTTACCGCCTGCATTATTACACCCAGGCCGTTGAAACCTGGGACAAGCTTGCCAGAAAATATCCGGGGACGCCTGAAACCGAGACCGCGGAGCTGCAAAGCGCCGATACCTGGTTCAGGGCGCAGAAATATGCCGAAGCCGTGACGGCCTATAACGGGATTATCGCCAGATATCCGAAAAACAAGCAGCTGGCGCTCGCCTACCTGCGCCTGGCCCAAATTGACTACAACCGGAAAGAAGACGCGAAAGCGGTGGAACAGTTAAAAACCGTGGTCACGCTATGGCCGGACGTTCCCGAGGCGGCGGATGCTTTTGACCTGATGGAAGCCGCTTTTGACCGGACGGCCGGGCTTGATTTTAAGGCCGAGCTTGGCGCTCTGGCCGCGCGCGAGCCCAAAGACCGGACTTCGGGGGAGGCGCTGTTCAGGCTCGGCAGGCGGCTTTTTGAAAAGAAGGATTACGCGCTCTCCGCCGAAAACCTTAAAAAATTCAGCGTGGATTATGTCGACCATCCTTCAATAAAAGACGCCCAGTTTTATCTTGGCGAGGCGTATTTTCAGACCGGAGACATGCAAAACGCGGCGGAGGTTTTTGAGCGTTTTGCCGTGAATTACCCGGACGCTAAAGAGCATCCGGTGGCGCTTTTCCGGCTTGGCAGCGCGTATTACAACCTTAAAAATTACGAGCCGGCTTCAAAGGCGTACGCGAAGCTCGCCGAGCTTTACCCCGCGAGCGAATATACACAACCCGCGCTTTTTAACCTTGCGCTGTGCTACAAAAACACCGGCTTAAGCGGCCCGGCGGAGGAAACTTACCGCAGATATTACAATCTTGCGGGCAGCTCCGGCGACGCTTTAAGCGCCTTGTGGGAAATTTTCAAGCTGCAAAAAGACAGGGGGGATGTTTCCGCCGCCGTGAAGACTCTTACGGAGATTTACGGGCAGGCGTCCGGCAGGGAGGATTCACTGGAAGCGCTTTACCGCATGGGCGAGCTTTACAGCGACAATAAACAGCCGGAGGAGGCGCTGGACTACTGGGGCAGGCTGGTTTTGCAAAAACCCTACTCAAGCCCATGGCGGCTGCAGGGCCTGATAAAAATCGGCGAAATTTACGAGGCTGAAAAAAATTACCCGGAGGCGGCCAGAGTTTATGACGATATATCCAAAAACTCCGCCGACCCGGAAACGGCCAAAGCGGCGGCCGAAAAAGCGCGGTCCCTGCTTAAAATGAGCGCCATCCCCCAGGCTTCCGACGCCGACGATGTCGTGTCGTCCGTGACAAATCCGGCGGAAGGCGCCGGTTCCCCTCTGACAGTTACAACCACGGCGCCCGCAGCGGGGGCCGGCGCGGATGAGACAACGCCAAAGGCCGGAGAAGAAGCGGCGCCGGTCCAGACCGCTTCTCCGGCGGTTAAAAAAAAGAAAAAGACTGTAAAACCGGTAAAGGCCGCAAAGAAGCGCCCGGCCGTGGCCAAGTCTTCGTCCACAGAGGCCGGACAATAGTCCAAAGGGAAAGTAACCAATAACCGGTAAAAGGTAAAAGGCAGGATAAAACAGCCTAAGCCCGAAAGTTGCAGTTGACCGCAACTTTCGCCCTTCGGGCGAATCCTTCAAGGATTCGGGTAAGTAAAAGGAGAACCATATGGCGCATATTAATTTTCTGGAGGTTTTTAAGGGCAGCTTTACGCTGGTAATTTTGTTTTTTTGCTCGCTTTTGTCTTTTACCTTCGCTTTTGAGCGCTGGTGGGTTTTCCGCAAGTCGCGCCCGAAAAAAGCCGAGGATTTAATGGCGCATGTCAACGGTATACTTGAAAAGGGCAATGTGGACAAGGCCCTTGAATACACCTCCAGAATTGATTCGCCCCAGGCCAGAATCGTGCATTATGCCCTGTTGAACAGGGCAATGCGCAAAAAAGAACTTGAGGAACTGCTGGCCACAAAACGCCAGGAGGAGCGCCTGGAGCTTGAAAAGAACCTCGGAGTGCTGGGCACCATGGGCAATATCGCCCCGTTTATCGGGCTTTTCGGCACGGTGGTCGGCATCATAAAAGCTTTTCAGGATTTGGCGCTTTCGGGTGTTGGAGGCCCCACGGTTGTGGCGCGCGGCATAGCCGAGGCCCTGGTTGCCACGGCGGCGGGCCTTGCGGTGGCTATACCTGCCGTTATCGTTTACAATTATTTCACCCGCAGGCTTAAAGTGGTGGCGAGCGAGCTTGAAATTTTTTCCACGCGCCTGGTGATAATGATAGGGAACCAGTGAAAGCTTTAAGCCATAAGCCGTAAGCCATAAGCTCTAAGGAAGTCCTTAAAGCCTATAGCCTAAAGCGTATGGCATATGGCAGAAAACATGTCCATATCTTCAAATAATTCCGACGGCCCCATAACCGAAATCAACCTTACGCCTATGGTGGATGTCTGTCTGGTGCTGGTCATTATTTTTATGGCCGTCGCTCCTTTCGCCATGCAGGCGGGCATCAGGGTTCTGCAGTCAAAAAAAGCCGGCGCCCGGATAGCCCTGATAGGCAAGGTGTCGCTTTCCGACAGCGTGCAGGTTAAACTTACAAAAGATGGCGTTTTGAGCGTTAACGGCGCGCAAACCGACGCCGAGCACTTCGGCGGAGTGATTTTAAACGCCCTGTCCGCCAGCAAAGACAAGTTTGTTATCGTTAAAGCCGACGAAGCCAATAAGGTCGGGGAAGTGGTCGGGCTTCTCGACGAGGCCAGACAGGCTGGAGCCGTCAAAATGGCGCTGATGAGGAACTGAGGGCGCTGCGCCCGCTGGACAGCTGGACGGCTAGGCAGCCAGAAGGTCTGCAAACCTTAAAAAGCCGCCCAGCTGCCCAGCCGCCTAGCGGCCTGGCAAGGATATATGTCTTTCAAAACTGATGACAACACTGAGATAACGAGCGGCATCAATATCACTCCCCTGGTGGATGTCTGCCTGGTGCTGGTTATTATTTTTATGGTTACGGCTCCGCTTCTCTCCGAACCGGCGTTCAAGGTTAATTTGCCCGCCGCCCGCACGCAGGAAGGGGAGGAAAAGGAGAAAATAATAATTTCCATCTCCGACGGTGAAAAGTATTCCGTAAATGAAGTGGTTTTTAAAACGAAAGAAGAGCTTTTTAAGGGGATCGATAAGGCGCTTGGCGCCAGCGACCTTAAGGTTGTGGTTATAAAGGCCGATAAGAATGCCGGCTTCGGCATTCTTACCGATGTGATGGCTAAAGCCAAAGCCGCCGGCGCCGTAAACATTACCATCGCCACCGAGCAGCTGAAGAAGGGTAAATAGTGAATTCCGTTAATGAGGATTTAAAAATCGGCCGGGCGGCGAGGCAGCTGGAAAGCTGGACAGTTTTTTAAGGTTTACAGATCTTATGGCTGCCAAGCTGCCTCGCCGCCTAGCCGCCAAGCAGTAAAATAAATTATGCACCCGCAGTCTGATAAATTGGTCTGGTTTTCCCTGGCCGGCTCCGTGGCTTTCCACGGGCTTCTGTTTTTTTTGTGCCTGAAATTCATCCTTTTGCGCCCTGAAACCAGGAAGATAGTAATCGGCAATGTCGACCTTATAATGCAGGAAAAAGCCGCCCGCGCGCAGGCGGGCCCGGCGCGGAACAAAATTTTTAAATTCCTCAAACTCGCCCTGCCGCAAATTACCCGGCCGGCCGCGCCGGAAATGCCCGCCCTGGATATAAAAACGCCGGAAAGCCGCCGCAGGATTTTTGAGCTTCCGCAAAAACTTTCGGAACGGGAGGGCAAGCTGAAAGTGGAAGAAAAGCTGGACATGGCTGGTTCCAGGCGGGCCGCTTCCGCTATTAAGGACGCCGCGCTTGTCATGGCGCCGGAACGCGGACAGGCGGCGCTCGCTCCAAAAATTGAGCTGGAAGAGGTGGGGCTGAAAAAAGCGCCTAAACTGCCTGAAAATCTTAAATTTGACGACGAATCGCGCGAGGCGGTACGGCCTCGCGACATGGCGGAACTTGACATCGCCATCAGGCGGGCCGCGTCCGCCGCGGCCGCTCCGCAGGCTCTCTCAGGCAGAGCCGGTTCAATAATCGCGCCCCATGAGGCCGCGCGGGCAATTCCCGCCGCGCCTGAGCGCCTGCCGGAGGCCAGGCAGGCCAAAGAGGCGGCCATAAACCCCCGCCGCGCTCAGCCTGTCATTTCGGCTTCCGCCCTGTTGGACAGGGCGGGGGGGCTGAAAACGGCGGATGAGGGAAAAAAGAAAATTAAAATTACCGGTCCGCTTTCAAAGCGTAAAATACTCAGGTATTACGCTCCGCCCTTCCCCGCCTGGGCGCGTGAGCGCGGCCTGCTTGAAGCCGTTGTGGCGCTTAAATTTTATGTTGACAACTTAGGCCGCGTACTTGATACCGTAACGGTGGAGAGCAGTTCCGGCTACGGCGCCCTGGACAGGCTGGCCGTTGAAGCCATAAAACAATGGGCATTTGAGCCGTTGGACGGCCCGGCGTCAAACCAGTGGGGAGTTATAACTTTCAGATTCGTGAATTAGGGCTTGTGACCACGAGCCCTAAATAAAGGAGTCTTATTTATGTTGAAATTTACCGGTGTATTTATCCTTATCCTGGCGGCCCCGCCGCTGGCCGCGGGCGCGGAAGTAAACGCCTCCACTGCGGCTTATGATTCAATTCCCCGGGAAGTGGTCATAAAATCCGAAACCGACTCGGAAATGCGCACAAAAAAACCGCCGCTTGAAATTAAAACCGATGAACTTGAAAGTATTGAAAAATCACTGGAGCCGGATACGGAACTGTTTCTTTTTGAGTCCGGCGATTTTGCCGGCTATTCCAGAAACTATCCTGAAACAATTTCCAGTTTCCGCGTTATAAAGCCCTGGCGCACGGGGTTCGGCGATATGCCGGTTATCACGTTTTATCCCGGGAAAAAATTCAAAGAGTTGTTCGGCCGCGCAGACAGCGGCCGCACCTCTAAAGAAATACAATGGACGCTGTCCGTAACCGACGAGGAGGGTAAAATCTTTCAAAAGTACGGCGGCGCGGGCTTTCCGCCTGAAACTATAAACTGGAGCGGTGAAAACGACCGGCATGACTGGCTGAAGGCCGGGCACAGCTACGCTCCCGTATATGTGTTCGTGGACGGGGATGGTTCATCCAAAACGGCGATAGGCGAGCGTATAAAGTACACCGCTATGGTTTTTCAGAAGGAAGGCGGTACCGGCATCGGCCTGGATTCGGCTGTGGTTTTCGGGTCTGACAAAGCGCTTAAAAACATAGAAACACCGGACGGGGAAGCCATGCTGGACGCCGCGACCGACCTTGTCAAAAGGCGCTATTACGGCCTGCCGATGAAAGTGAGTGTGTACGCGCAAACAAAGGAGCTGGCGGACTTGCAGGCGGAGTTGATAAGGAAATATCTTAAAACCGGGTTAATGGCGGCGGAAAATATAATTTCCTGCGAGGGTTTTGCGGACACTTTCTCACAGCAGCGCGTTGACATAATGCTGGCGAATAAGTAGGTTTTCGTGCTTTCTGTGCATGTTAATATATGGACAACTTATCGTTAAAAATTCATCTGCCTGCCTGCCTGCCTGCCTGCCTGCCTGCCTGCCTGCCTGCCTGCCTGCCTGCCTGCCTGCCTGCCTGCCTGCCTGCCTGCCTGCCTAGATTTTTTTGGCATTTTTTCAGGCTTTTGTCAATGCTTGCGCAGATGCCGTATCGGGGGTTATGCCCCGCTTTTTTGGGTTATAATGTTCAGCCCAAAAGGGCGGGACTATGCCCATCAGACGGCCGACAAAATTCACCCACAAACTTCCGCCCGCTATTTCAATACTTGCGTAGGTGCCGCAACACGCACGATGTGCATCAAGCGGCCAGCGGGCGCGCGTTGTACTGGCGAGCGTATATTTCGATGCAAACCCGCCCTCACACCAACCGGGTTGGTGTGAGGGTAAAAAGGCGGTATTTTTATGAGCATTAGCGAAGAATATAAAACAACCAAGGAAAAACACGCGGACGAGATCTTGCTTTTTCAGGCCGGGATTTTCTACAGGATAATGTTTGAAGACGCTAAAAAAGTAAGTGACGCGCTGGGCCTTAAACTGCGTGTTGAAGGAAACGCCGACGCGCCGCTGTATTTTTGCGGTTTTCCCAAAAGCGGGCTGGATAAGTATATAGGCAAACTTGTGAGAGCGGGCTTTTCAGTCGCGGTTTGCAGCCAGATAAAGCTGGATGGCGGCGGAGTTAAAAGGGAAGTTTCGGAAATAATAAAATGCTCAAAGACCTGATAGTTTTCCAAAAAGCGTATGAGCTTTTAAAATGGATTCATCTGGTGACGGCCAAATTCCCGAAATCGGAGAAGTTTGTGCTGGCGCAGAAAACGGAGAATGCGGCGCTGGACTTTCTTGAGGCGGTTATCGAGGCCAATGAAAGCGTTGATAAAACCGAGCCATTAAAAAAAGCCGTTCTGGCCCTTGAAAAACTGCGGATCTGGCTGCGCCTGTCCTTTGAAATGAGATATATCGCCATCAAGCAGTATGAATATGGTTCAAAAATGGTCGACGAGGCTGGCCGCCTGCTGGGCGGCTGGAATAAACGTTTTGGCGGCGCTGTGCTGCTGAAATAAAAGTAAGAGAGTATGGAGAATTAGTTTTCCTTGTTGTTTAGGAGATTTCTGCTTCGGGAGGTTCAGCGCAGCGACCAAGCGAAGCGCAGGAAGCAAGCGACGAGTTAACGGAGGGCAGAGCCCTCCTTGTGGAGCACCGGGCGCCACCTTATAAAGCCCGGCGGTTAATCCGCCCCGCGCGCTGTGCAGTGCGGCGCGGGGTGCGACAGAGGGGCAGGTCCGAAAGAAAGCGGTGATCCGGGGTGGCAACTGGAACAACGGCGCGAACGACGGGGTGTTCGCCTTCAACGCGAACAACGCCCCGTCCAACTCGAACGACAACATCGGGTTCCGCTGCGGCAGAGGGGAGCGCTCGTATTGTTTTATCGCGAGCGCTTGTGCCAGATGACGCGTCTTTACGGAGGCGCGTTCCGCGCAACCCTCCCTACGGCAGACCTGCTCCTTTCACCTCCCCAAGTTTGGGGAGATGAGAAAAACGAAGCGCCCCGGGGAGGCCTGGTAGTCCGCCTCAGGCGGACGAACGGCCGAACCGGGCGATTTGGATTATTATTTTGGGGTTTCCAGCAGGGTAATACGGCTTTCGTGGTTTTGCAGCTTATCGTGTTGCTCCATCAGCATATGGCCGCGTTCCAGATCCCTTCTTCTATAATTCCTGGCTTCGCCCGCGAATTTGTCTATCGCGGACAGGATTTCGCTTTTGAAACCTCTGAGCGCTGTCATCATATTGTTTTCTGCCCGGTCTATATGCAAATGCGTTTTAGCCAGTTCAACACCCAGTGTGTTTACTTTCTGGTCCAGCGTATTCACTTTCTGGTCCAAAAGGTCCATATTAGTTTTCAGTTCGGTTTTAACGGCCTGCAAGTCGCCTTTAACAGCTTGCAAGTCGCCTTTTGTGGCTGGCTGGTTTTCCCATTGATTATCCGCCATAACTTTTTCCCTCCAATTCTTTTCTTCCATTCTTTGAGTTCCCAGGCGAATGCATTGCGATCATCCTTTATTATAACGGCCAGCTTGTTTAGCGCGTCCAATATCCGGTTTATATCGTCTTTTGTGGCAAGTCAGTCCCAACTAAGTTCTGCCATGCGATTATTTTACAAGATTTCAGTTGACCGCGTAAGGGCCAAAAGGCCCATGGGAGTGGAGGATGAAAACCTATAAATTACTTTATGAGCAAGTGTGTTCCTTTGAAAATATGTATGAGGCCTTCCGCAAGGCGGCCAAGGGGAAAAGCCTGCGTCTGGACTGCGCCGGATTCGCCTATAACAGAGAGCGGGAAATTTTTAAACTTCAGGCGGAACTGCTGGACGGAACATATCGTCACGGGCCTTACAGAGAATTTGAGGTCAGGGACCCGAAGCGCCGCCAGGTAAAGGCGGCTCGCTTTTGTGACAGGGTGGTACATCATGCGCTTTGCAACATTATTGAGCCGATATTTGAAGCCCGTTTCATCCCAGACAGCTTTGCCTGCCGCAAAGGCAAGGGAACTTTTGCGGCTCTGGCGCGGTGCAGCGCGCTTGCGCGCCGTTTTTCAACCGGTTATGTTCTTAAGGCGGATATTTCCAAGTTTTTTTATAGCGTGGACCACGCTATTATGCTTAATACGCTGGGCCGCCGGATAGCCGATAAACGGGTGCTGGCCTTAATCGCCGAGATACTTGGTTCCTCCGAAGACAAGCGTTTCAGGAGTTATTTCCCAAATGACGACCTGTTCGCGCTTCAGCGGCCTACCGGCATTCCAATAGGTAACCTTACTTCGCAGTTGTTTTCCAATATCTATCTGACTGAGCTGGATTATTTTGTCAAACAGGAACTGCGTTGGAAGCCATACCTGCGCTATATGGACGATTTTCTGTTTTTCGGACCGGATAAAAAAGAGTTATGGTTTGTCCTTTCCCGAATTGAGGCGTTCTTGGCTGAAAAATTGAGATTGCGCGTTCACCCGGAAAAACGGACGGTTTCCCCTGTGAAATGCGGAATTGACTGGGTGGGGTATACAGTGTTTCCGGAGCGTGTGCGGGTCAGGCGGCGCAATATTTTCCGCTTCCGGTCCCGGAACCGGAAACTGCGCGAGCTTTTTAAACGCGGACGAATTCATGTGCGGGATATAAAGCAGTCCGTAATGAGTTTTTGCGCCTACACTTCGCACGCCGACGCGAATAAACTTACCCGGGATTTACTGGAGCTGGAAATTTTTTAATTCCAGGGACCGCCCTCGAAAAAGATGTGATATGATGAGAAACAGAAATCCGTTTCAACCGGGGATAAGAGTTCCTCAAGCACGACATCCGAGGTTGAAAAACAGCACCATGCTTTTGCGCCCGAAGATTATGGCCGTTTAAAAAACCGGGAATTCCTGCTTTTCCATGAAACCGGCGTCGCGCCCGGCCGGGTGCGCGATATCGACAGCCGGCAGAACGACGCTATAAAAACCATTGATTATACCCCCAGGACTGATTTGGTCGAATATATGAAGGATTTATGATAAACTAAGCGTATGGTGCCGCCGCAAGGGTTGTTTCCTATATAGGAAAACGGTATAAATAAGAAAAAGACCTTGAAATATTTCCTATTTTGTGCTATATTCCTATATAGGAGATAATTATGACATTTTCGCCCCTACTCACTGGAAAAGAAATTTTAGCCAGGATTGAAAGCCAAAAAAGTCTCTATGCCCCTCTTCAGATCGTTTCGATAGAGGAGCAGCCAGTGGTCGGCTTGGGCTATAGGCCGGATGTCAGAGTAACTTTAGGCTTGCAAAACCGCAATGTTGTTTTCTTTGCGGAAATCAAAAACAGGACTGCCCCAAAGATAATAGAGGAAACCCTCTGGCGCATCAAAAAAATGGCTGTTTCCGCCGGTTCAAACTTTTTGCTCATTGTCCCGTATCTGTCCCCCAGTATTGTGGAATTGCTTAACAGTGAGAAGGTAAACGGTATTGATTTGAACGGCAACTATCTTATACAGGTCCCGGATATGATAGCCATGCGTTTGGACCGGAAAAACAGCTTCCCCGAATCCCAGCCGATTAAAAACATTTTTGCCGGCAGTAGTTCACTGGTGGGAAGACTCTTTCTCGCTGCCGCCCGCCGATTCCAATCTGTTAATGAGGTTTTTTCCGGTATAAATAATCTTGGTGGTGGCCTTTCCATGTCCGCAGTATCCAAAGTCCTCAAAGGTCTTGAGGAAGAATTGATTATCGAGAAGGGGGCTGACGGGATATCCCTGCTTCAGCCGGAGAAGCTCTTGCAAAAACTCGGTGAAAATTACCGTCCGCCGAGAATTTTGGGTTCGGTAAAGTTGAAGATCCCGGGGATAACCGGCCAAACCGATTTAAAGATGACGGATGAACTGGCCGGCGCTTTAAAGGGAGGCCGGTGGGTTATCTCAGGGGAGAGCTCTGCGCGGCGTTACGCCGTCATGGCCGACGCCTCGGTGTTAAAACTATACGTCACGGATGACGCTTCCCTGTTGAAATACCAGGATGACCGGTTTTATAATGTGTTGGCGCAAAAGACTGATGCCGAGTTCCCTTATTTCGACACCAGGGAAAACAACGGCTTGCGCTGGGCCTCGCCGGTGCAATGCTGGCTGGAACTTTCCAGGCTGGACAAAAGAGAACGTGAAATTGCGGCCGGGGTGCGCGAGGTTATATTAGGGAGGTCAAAATGACCGCTGGTGATAACGATCCGCTGGTCTACCATCTGGCTGAACTGGCCAGGGAACTGGACACGGAAAACATTCCAATCATCCTTGGCGGCGGCATGTGCCTCTATCTGCGCCAGAAATTCCTGAGCGTCCGCAATCCGCGTTACCCTTTCGACCTCCCGGCGCGCTCAACCGCGGACCTGGATATATTTCTGTCTTCCCGGCTTATCATCGACGCCGGAAAAATTGAAAGTCTCAGGCGGGTGATTGGCCATTTGGGCTACAATGTTTTGCCGGAAGCCAAAAACTTCCAATTTGCGAAGAAAATCATGCTTTATGGTCAGGAACGAACAATTAAAATAGACCTTCTTGCCGCCCCGCCGCGCGATGAAGATCTGTCCCTGGTGTCCGTTCATGGGCTGCGGATCAAACCCAAGGGCGCGGCGGGTATTCATGCCTACTTAACGGATGAATCAGAGGGAATAGAATTCGGAAAGCTGTTCATAGACCCCGGACGCCTTGAACCTTCGCTCACTCTGAAAAACAAAATCCTCTTTATCCCGTCGGCTTTCAATTTCCTGATCCTTAAGTTCCACGCATTTAATGACAGGAAAAACGATGAGGCAAGAGATTTAGGGCGCTATCACGCCTGGGATATTTTCGCGACAGTAGTCAGAATGAGCGAAGTAGACTGGACGGACGCCAAAGAGCATTTGGCCGCCCGCGCCGCCCGCCCTTACATAAATAAAGCCGCCGAAATCCGTAAAACTGATTTTTCCGCCCGGACCGCTTTAGGCCTGCTGCGCCTTAGAGAGAACGAAGCCTATAAGCGGGAACGGGACCTTTACGACAAATACCTGGAACCGTTTATAGAGGACCTTGCCGCCCTGTTGCCAGATTTGTAATTTGGCATGGTGGGATGTCATAACCTGCCGTGAATTATTGGTGATGGAAAAGTGTCTTGAAAGGGGGTCTTATGAAAAACAAAAACGGAGCTGTCATAAGCGAGGAAATAGTTGTTCTGGGAAAGACGGTGAAAAAATCTGTTCTCCCGGAAATCTACCGCCTTGCAAGCGCTAATAAGGCGGCGCTGGAAGAAAATATAAAGGGTATGATGGCGGCGCAAGGCTTTACCAATGCCGGCAGTGCCATGGCGCAGTTGGAGAGCGACCTCGAAAGTTAAGGAAGAAAATTTGGACTGGTAAAGAGACAAGTTATCTGTAGAAGAAGAACGGGTGCGGGTTACGGTTGCTCTACGCTGATTCCCAGTGCGTTAAGGACAGCATCGGTCAAGGCTTCCACTGTTGACGAAGATAGCTTCCCTATGTGCGGACCGAGGCGGGCGGCGTCAAGCGCCCGCATCTGAAAGGCCAGAGCCACGCTGTCCCGCGAAAGCCCCCCGTCTCCCTGTCTAATAAGACATGTGCCGGGCAGGCCGAGGCGTTTAATATTGGATGTTAAAGGGATACAAAGTGCCGTGGAGGTGAACCGTGCCAGGTCCGGATTCTGAAAGACGACAATTGGCCGTGTTTTGCCCTGCTCAGATCCACGGACGGGTTCAAGGTTTGCGTTGTAAACTTCACCGGTAAGAACCTTGCTCATGACTTGCGGTCCTCCCTCTCAAGCGATTTGGACCACTCGTCCATGTCAGCGTTGATCCAATCTGAATCTTCCCTTGTTTTTTCGTGCCCCGGCATTTTTAATAGATCTGTTGTTTTTAAATCAAGTGATCGGGCCACGCGCTGGACAGTTGCTATCTTGGGCGCGTGGCGACCGGTTTCAAAACGGGCGATATTTGCCCGAGCAATCCCAGTCAGCTTTGCCAAGTCTTCTTGGGTCAAATTCTTTCTCTCACGCGCGGTCCGAATCTTTTGGCCTATGGACCAGGCCAGAGCGCCGCCTTTACTTGCTTTGGTTTGAATATAAATTCTGCCCCTGCGGTTGATCACGCCAGCGGCAGGAAAGGTAATAATCTGCTTCAAACCTTGAAGAATCTGCGGGTTGAATGCTTGGTTGAGTACCCCGATAATTCGTTTGGAATTATCGAACAAGCGTCTTTCGCCCGTTGATAGCTGAGTGATCGGCACGGTCATTTGGCTGGCTCCTTTGCCGCAATCTTACCGAGCAGATTGCTATTTTCGGCGCGCAGTGCGACAACCTCCACACGAAGATGCTCATTAACCTGCCGAAAGGCCTCATACTCACGATAGAGCATTTTATAATGCTCCACCAGTTTGTGATACATGGCGATCAGTTTATTACGCTCTATTTTGACGGTGGTCATTTCATTGGCCTGAACCAGATTGCCGATAATGCTCCCGATTGCGACAATACCCAGAAGATCGTGATTGGCAGAAATAGTTTTCATGGTATCCTCCTGTTATATTGTATCACAAATGATACATTTGTCAAGAAGTGGTAAAGGCGAGTACCCAAAATCCTTGGAGAGTAATAAACAGGGGAAGACGAATGAGGCGAAACAGAAGTGAAGGAGGGCTCCGGGGCAACTGTGAGCGCCGGGAGGAACTCTTATTGATAGGGATTAGGAAGAATTTTTGCGGGTATTCATTATCGGCTTTTCAAAGTAAGTTATCTCGAATTGTAAAAAGCAATGTGCCCACACCATGAGGCACATCTCTTCAAAAGTGGTGCAATTTTTGGTGCAACTCGGGAAACCCGGCCCATCATAAACTGGCATACACGGTCAAAGTGGGGTTTGGAATTTACGACGGGGAACCGAAACTGTCAAACGCCATCATAATACGAGTTTCGCTTACAAGGCGGTTGCTCTACCGCTGAGCTACGTCGGCGTTTGTATTGCTAATTTTACAATATTTATATGGGCTTTAATTCGAGGCAGCGGAGTACAATGTTGCCTGAATGAAAAAGTATAATAGCCTTCATGCCGCAGATCAGCCGGAATAATCCAGAAAGCGCGACGCTCAAACGCTGGCTCGAAGCCGCGGTACTTGCGGCCGCGGTGGCCGCCGCGTTCGCGAACTCTCTGCCCAACGCATTCGTCTTTGACGACCGCCGGGTCATCGTGGAAAATAAGATGGTGACCCGGGCGGATTTCAAGGGAATATGGACGCGGCATTCCTCATGGTTTCCGGACAAGGATGATATAGTCTGGAGGCCGCTGACCTCCACGAGTTTCGCCCTCAATTGGAAGCTGAAAGGATCCAATCCCGCGGACTTTCGCGCCTTCAACCTGCTTATACACACCGCCAACTGCGTCCTGACGGTCCATCTGGCCGAGTTTCTGGGACTCGCCGGACCCGTCCCCATGGTCGCCGGACTTCTTTTCGCCCTCCATCCCATCCATACCGAGGTTCTCAATTCCATTGTGGGCCGGGCCGATCTTTTGGCCACGTTCTTCGTGCTGCTCGCCTGCCTGGCCTATGGGCGCGGCTGGCGCTTCCGGGCCATGGTTTTCTTCGGTCTCGGCCTGCTCTCCAAGGAAAGCGCCGTTCCTTTCATTTTGCTGGTTCCTCTGATAGCCTGGGTCAAGTTTCCGGGCCGCCCCGACTGGCGGCGCATTTGGCGCGACTGCATACTGCTCGCGGCTATCGCGGCCGGGTATATTATTTACCGTGAGATGGCTATCGGGGCATTTGTGCCCCGCCTGAGCGTTCCCTTTTGCCACGGCGATGCCGCTGTCCTTGCCGGGAAATCCGCGCTGGCCCTCGACAACCCCCTGGCCGCCATGCCGTTTCCGGAAAGATTCTCGAACGCCCTTTATATACTGTGGCGCTACCTGCTGCTTTGCCTTCTGCCCTGGACGCTTTCGGCCGACTACTCCCCTAACGCCATCCCGCTCCTCGGGGTTTTTGCTTTCCGGAATATTTTCGCGGCCGCGGTACTCGCCGCTGCCTGCGGCCTTATCTGGAAATGGTCCCAAAAACGCCGGGAAGTCCTGTTTTCCGCCGGATTCTTCCTGCTGACTTTCACGCTGGTCTCTAACATTCCCTTCCCCATCGGCACCATCATGGGTGAAAGGCTCGTGTATCTCCCGTCTATAGGTTTCTGCCTGCTTGTGGCCATGGCCCTCTCGAAGCTTGGCCGGCGCCCCTTGATAGCTCTTGCCGCCCTGATCCTCTGTTTTTACGCCGGCCGCAGCTTCGTGCGCAACCGGGATTGGAAGGACGACAATACCCTTTTTCTTAGGACCGCGGAAACTTCCCCCGATTCCATCCGGGCCATGGTCAATGCCTCCCAGGCGCTGGTGGAGCGCAAGAAATTTCAGGAAGCGCGGGACCTGGTCCTGCAGGCCCTCAGGTTGTCTCCGACCACCGACAAGTTCCCCCTTCCCTATAACGTTCTGGGACTGGCCTACATGGGATCGGGAAACCTGAAATCGGCAGAATTTGCGTTCCAGGAGGCCGCTAAACGCGACCCGGGAGATTTGGACGCTCTGGTGAACATCGGCATCATTTTCGCCAAAGAGCGACGTTACGACGGGGCCATCTCAGCCTTTGAGACGGCTCTCCTGCAGGAGCCCGAGGCCGCGAAGCTTCACTATAATCTGGCGCTGGCCTGCAAGCAAAAGGGCGAAGTCGTATATGTCTGGGGGCAAAAAGACGAGGCCCGTGAACTTTTCCGGAAAGCCAGGGCCCATTACGATAAAGCCCTGGAACTTAAGCCTGACTATATGGAAGCCCGCGCCAGTTCCCAGGCGCTTCTGCCCTGGCTGCAGAAGTAAGGTCAAAAACAAAAACGCGTCTGCACTGCCGGTGAAAAACAGTAAAAGACCTGCCTGTATATCGTATTATCTACTATGGCTTTGGAGCTTATCATAGGCGGTTTGCTTGTTCCCGTTGAGATCGACGGGCCCGGAGAATACTTAACATCCGCCGCGCGCAGGCTTAAGGTCTCCGGGCATGAGCTCAAGGTCGTCCGGATACTTTCCAAAACGCTGGTTTCCGGCGACAGGCGGCAGTTCTACTACGAATTATCGCTGGTTATAAGCGTCCCCGCCGGTTACGAGAACAAAGACAATTTCCCTCTGTACGCCGGAAAACCGGCTGCGCGGCCTAAGCCCGCGCCGGCGGGCCGGCGGCCTGTAATAATCGGTTTCGGCCCGGCCGGGATGTTCGCCGCGCTTGAGCTTATCGAGTACGGGCTTAAACCCCTCGTCTTTGAACGGGGCAAAAAACTGGAAGAACGCCACGCGGACGTGCAAAGATTTATCAGCGAACGGACGCTGGCCCCGGAGTCCAACATTCAGTTCGGGGAAGGCGGCGCCGGCGCCTATTCCGACGGAAAACTGTTTTCAAGGCTTAACAATTCCGCGCACGCAAGCAAGGTGCTGGACACTTTTATTAAATTCGGCGCGCCGCCGGAAACGGGGTATGTCAGCAAGCCGCACCTGGGCACCGATGTGCTGCGCAAAATAACGGCCAATATCAGGAATTATATCCTTCAGGCGGGCGGCGAAATATATTACGGCTCAAAAATGACGGATATACTTATCTCCGGAGGCAAAGTTTCCGGCGTGATAATTAATGGTTCGACGGAGCGCCTTTGCTCAAGCGTCTACCTGGCTATAGGCAATTCTGCGCGTGACACCTTTGAACTGCTGCACAAAAAAGGCGTCAGCCTTGAACCCAAGCCCATCTCGGTGGGAGTGAGGGTCGAGCACCCGGCCAAGACCATCAACCTTATCAGATACGGCAGCAAGTATAGGGATTTTCCCGGCATAGGCGCCGCCACCTATTCCTTTAACTGTACGAACCGCAAAACCGGCCGCGGCGCGTACACCTTCTGCATGTGCCCCGGCGGCGAGGTTATAAACGCGTCCTCGGAAGAGGGCGGGCTCGCGCTCAACGGCATGAGCTACTCGGCCAGGGACTCCGCATTCTCAAACTCCGCCATCGCGGTAACCTGCACCACCGCTGATTACGGATCAAACAACCCAATGGCCGGAGTTGAGTTCCAGAAAGATATAGAGCGCAAAGCTTTCAGCGCGGGCGGGGGTAACTGGAAGGCGCCGGCGCAGAACCTCAGGGATTTCTTAAGCGGGACGCCGTCCGCCGCGTTAAACAGTAATTCCTACAAGATGGGGGTTAGCAGCGCGGACCTGAACCGCGTCTTCCCGGCTTTTATAAGCGAAACGCTTCGTTCCGCTTTTAACCAATGGAAAACGGAGTGCCCGTTATTCGTGGGCGACGACGCCATACTTATGGGTCCGGAAACAAGAACCTCCTCGCCTGTGCGGATCAGGCGCGGGAAAAATTTTGAATCGGTAAATATACGGAACCTCTACCCCATCGGCGAAGGGTCGGGGTATAGCGGCGGGATAACCAGTTCCGCCTCCGACGCCATAAAAGCCGTGGAAGCCGCGCTGCGGGGCGCGGGCGCGGCAAAAACCGAATGTGCGGTCTGACGCTGCCATGGCCATACTGCTAAGTTGTCAAAATCTTTCCAAAAGTTTCGGGGTGCGCCCGTTGTTCGAGGGGCTGTCCTTCGGTCTTTCCGAGGGCGAGCGTACCGGGCTCATAGGCCCCAACGGGGCCGGCAAATCCACGCTGCTGAAAATACTGGCCGGGAACGAAACGCCCGACTCCGGCGAGGTTACAGCCCGGCGCGGCCTGCGGCTGGGTTATCTGGCCCAGCAGGACCGCTTCGAAGCGGCCCCGCAGGACTGGAACGTCCGTGGCGAGGTCGTAAAGGCGCTGCAAGGCCTCGGTCTGCAGGACTATGAAATAGACATGCGCGCCTCGGCCGCTCTTGCGGCCGCCGGCTTCACGGACCCCGCGCGGCAGGTAAACGCGCTTTCAGGCGGCTGGCGCAAGCGCCTGGCCATACTTGCGCAGGTAGCGCGCGGGCCGGACCTGCTGCTGCTGGACGAGCCTACCAACCATCTTGACATAGAAGGCGTGCTCTGGCTGGAGAGGTTTATTTCGGAACTCAAATTTCCTTTTCTCGTGGTCACTCATGACCGCCGTTTTCTGGAGCGCGTCACCAACCGCGTGATAGAGCTGAACAAGCGCTACCCGGATGGGCATTTCAGCAGCGTCGGCAACTACAGCCAGTTCCTTGAAAACCGAGAGGCCTACTTTGATACGCAGGCTTCGCGCGAAGACTCGGTGCGCAATATCGTGCGGGGGGAAATAGCCTGGCTGCGCAAAGGCCCCAGAGCTCGCGCGACAAAGCAGAAGGCCCGCATAGACCGGGCGGGGGAACTGATAAATGAACTTTCAGAACTGGAATACCACAACGCGCAGGGCCGCGCCGCCGATATAGACTTTACGTCCGGGGACCGCCAGGCCAACCGCCTTATAAGCGCCGTGAAGGTTGAAAAAAGCCTGGGCGGCCGCAAGTTGTTCGGCCCGCTGGACCTGACGCTCACCCCCAGCGACAAGCTGGGCCTGCTGGGCGGCAATGGCAGCGGCAAAACGACCCTGCTTAAAATACTGGCCGGCGAACTTGCCCCGGACACTGGCACGCTGAAACAGGCCGAAGGTCTGCGCGTGGCCACCTTTGACCAACACCGCGCCCGCCTGGACCTGGACCTCACGCTCAAGCGGGCCTTGTGCGGCAACGGCGAGCATGTCTGTTATAAAGGCGCCAACATCCATGTGCGCGGCTGGGCCTCGCGCTTCCTTTTCCGCCAGGAGCAGCTGGACATGCCGCTGCGGCTGCTGTCCGGCGGCGAGCAGGCCCGCGTTCTTATAGCCGGGTTCATGCTGCGGCCCGCCGATGTGCTGTTGCTGGACGAGCCCACAAACGACCTGGATTTACAATCACTGGAGGTGCTTGAAAGCAGCATGCAGGAATTTCCGGGCGCCCTGGTGCTGGTCACGCACGACCGCTACCTGCTTGAGCGGGTAAGCAGCCGCCTGCTGGCGCTGGATGGCCGGGGAAACGCCCGCTTTTTTGCCGACCTCTCCCAATGGGAGAGCTGGATGGCGCAGCAGCAGGAAGAGCTGCCGCACGCGCCCGCTGTCGGCGAACCCCAGCAGGGCCCTTCCGCCAAAGAGACACGGGAGCATAAGAACTCCCTCCGGAAACTGGAAGCCGAAATACAGACCGCTGAGGATAGGGCTGCAAAGGCCCGTCTGTCCCTTGAAGACGCCGCCATAGCCACCGACGCGGAGGAACTTGCCAAACGCCACGCGAAACTGGACGCCGCCCTGCACAAAGTGGAAACCCTCTTTGCCCGCTGGTCCGAACTGCAAAAAGGACGATAAGGGGATTTGTTTTAAATTTTTAGAATGAGCAGAAAAGGCAGCAGGATTTTATAGAATATTTGCGGAGGGAAAATGAAAAAAGTCGCCATGTTCATAGCTTTTCAGGGTTTTCGGGACGAGGAATACATTGAGCCCAAAAAAATACTTGAAGCCGCCGGAGTAGAAGTGGACACGGTTTCAACCGCAAAGGGGCAGGCGAAGGGCAAGTTCAGCGCCGTCGCGCAGGTGGACAAGGTAATTGACGAAATAAACCCCGCCGACTACGACGCCCTTACTTTGGTGGGGGGGCCGGGCGCGCTTGAGCATCTGGACAACCCGAAGGTTCAGGCTGTTTTTAAAAAAGCCGAAGGGCTCGGCAAGCTTATAGGGGCCATCTGCATTTCGCCCGTAGTGCTGGCCCACGCCGGGCTCTTAAAAAATAAAAAAGCCACTGTCTGGCCCGACGGGTCCGGAGAACTTGAAAAAGCCGGGGCAGAGTATACCGGCGCCGAAGTTGAAATTGACGGGAAACTTATAACCGCGTCCGGCCCTGTTCCGGCGCGCGCTTACGGCAGGGCGCTGGCGGAAGCTTTAAAATAATCACCAGTTGTATAAAGGCCAGTTGACATCCGTTCTATTGTTTTGTAAAAAATATGACATTTTAATTTCGATCCAAGACAATGTTTACGCGGCATAAATTCTAAAGTGCGACAATGATAAAAAAGTTCATTTTCCTGGCCGGAGCCGTGCTCATTCTCTCTGCCGGCGTTTGCAGGGGGGAAGGGGCGCTTAAAAAGGCGTCTTTTGTTCCGTTGTGGAGCCCGCAGGCCCAGTTCGCGGGGTATTATGTCGCTCATGACAAGGGTATTTACAAAGCTCACGGGCTTGACGTAAATATCCTCCCCAGCGGGCCGAATGTTCCTCCCGGCCCGATGCTGAAAAGCGGCAAAACCGATTTCGCCCTCCTTTGGCTTTCAGCCGGGGTCAGGGAGCGCGCTAACGGCCTTCCCGTAGTCAACCTGTTCCAGTCAACGCAGCGTTCGGCGCTCATCCTTGTGGCGAGAAAGTCGAGCGGCATCACCAACCCCGGGGACCTGAACGGCAGGAAGATAAGCTATTGGGAAGGAGACCTCAGTATCCAGCCTAAAGCCTTTCTTTCAAAATACAAGATCAAGGCGACGAGTGTTCTGCAGGCTTACACCCCCAACCTGTTCCTGCGCGGCGGGGTCGACGCGGTCTCCGCCATGGTGTACAACGAATACCATACCATCCTTAATTCCGGCCTTAACCCGGAAGAGCTCATTCTGTTCCATTACGAACAGTATGGCTTGAATTTCCCGGAGGACGGCATTTATGCCGGGGAAAGCCTGTATAAACGCTCTCCCGCAATGTGCCGGGCATTCGTGGAGGCTTCTTTGGAAGGGTGGAATTACGCGTTCGCCCATGAAGAAGAGGCGCTGGATATTACCCTGAAATACATGAAGGACGCGGGCCTGCCCGCGAACAGGGCCCATCAGAAATGGATGCTGGAAAGAATAAAAGAACTGATGGCGCCTGTCGAAAAGGGAGGGGCCGCGGGGGTCCTTAAAAAGGACGATTATAACCGTGTAGCCTCCGAGATGCTGAAAATCGGCGTCATTAAGGCTATTCCCGATTTTACCTCATTTTATAAGCCGGTGCTGCCCCGATGATAAAATACAAAAGCCTGGCCTTCAAGCTTATTCTCTTCCTTTCGGGAAGCTGCTCGCTGATACTGCTGGTGATCTTCACGGTCAATTACCGGTTTTCCAGAAAGATGATATTGAAAAGCGTGGAAGAGAATGCGCGGAACCTCACGCTGCGGACCGTTAACAAAATAGACGCCGTCGCGCTTTCAGTGCAGAAGATCCCCAATGGCCTGGCCCGTTTCCTGGAAAGCGGGACCATTGACCGGCAGCGGATGCTTACCATGCTCCGCACTGAGGTGACAGAGAGCAGGGAGATCGTAGGAGGAGCGGTAATATTCGCCCCCTACGCTTTTCAAAAAGACCTGCGCTACTATGCCCCGTATTATTATGAGTCGGACGGGAAACTGCAATACTCCGACTACCCCAATTACTTCCTTGAAGACGTCTACCAGGTGCCCATGGAACTGGAGGCTTCCGTATGGAGCGAGCCTTACATCGACGCCAAGGCGAAAATACTTGAGGTTACCTATTCCGCGCCGTTCTACGGGCGGTCCGCGGGGAAAAGACAAATTAAAGGCATAGTTACCGCGGACATTTCCCTGGCATGGCTGGAGAAAGTGGTCTCGTCCATAAAGGTGCTGAAGACCGGTGACGCTTTCCTTATTTCCCGGAACGGCACTATCATAACCCATCCCGTGAAAGACCTCATCTCCGGGAAACAGGCAGGAAGATGATACGCGGCGAATCCGGCTTTGTGCGGTTTACGTCGCTTGCGAGGCATAAAGCAAGCTGGATGTGCTTTGAACCTGTGCCGTCCACCGGCTGGTCGCTGGGCGTGATATTTCCCGAAGACGAGTTTATGGAAGACATAACGCGGCTGAACCATGTTGTGGCCGCTGTCGGGTTTGCCGGCATGGCGCTGCTGGTCTTAGTTATTTTCATTATTGCGCGTTCCATCACCGGACCTTTGCACGGTATGGCGCATGCGGCGAAAGCTATCGGCGCCGGGAACCTGGACGCGGAACTGCCGGCGGTAACCTCCGAGGATGAAGTGGGGCAGCTGGCGGCGGCGTTCCGTTACATGAAAACATCGCTGAAAAAATATATCAGCGACCTCAAAGAAACGACCGCCGCCAAAGAGCGCATTGAGAGCGAGCTGAATATCGCGCGTGAGATACAGTCGAGCATGCTGCCGCACATCTTCCCGCCGTTCCCTCATAAGAAGGAGTTCGAGCTTTTCGCCGTGATGGTGCCGGCGAAAGAAGTGGGCGGGGATTTTTTTGATTTTTTCCTGACCGCGGAGAACAAGCTCTTTTTCCTTATAGGCGACGTTTCCGGCAAAGGGGTGCCGGCGGCCCTGTTCATGATGATCACTAAAACCCTGATGAAGAACGAAGCGCTGCAGCACCTGGCGCCGCATGAAGTGCTGTGCAAGGTCAATAAGATCATCGCTCTCGACAATGATTCAGCCATGTTCGCCACTATTTTCTGCGGCGTCCTGGATACGGAAACCGGCGAAGTGGAATTCGCGAACGCCGGGCATAACCCGCCGGTACTCTGCCGCAAAAGCCTTCCAAATGAGTTTCTCAAGATGGACCACGGCTTTGTGCTGGGCCCCATGCCGGACTCGCAATTCACCGTTCAAAAGACGCGGCTTGACCCGGGCGACACGCTGTTCATGTATACCGACGGCGTGACCGAGGCGATGAACCCGCAAAAACAGCTATTTTCGGAAAAACGGCTTCAACAGGTTCTGACGGGGCTGCAGGACAGGGATGTTACGGCTCTTATTAACGCTCTGCGCGCCGAGATCAAGCTTTATGCCGGCAATGAGCCCCAATCGGACGATATAACCATGCTGGCCCTTAAATTCAGGGGCGGGGCTTGAAATAAAAATCAAAATTAAAGAATGGCGGGGATCCGGGCGGCTTTCAAACGCCCGCGCCGCGGTTTGTTAAATCGCGGCGCGGGTTTTCCGTTCAGGACTTTTTAGGGCCGCGGTATTTAAGGACTATCATTGTGATGTCGTCGGACTGGGGGGTGCCGGCGGCAAAGGCCGCTATTTCCACCCGTATCCTGCGCAGTATGTTCTCCGCGCTTTCGTTTTTAAGCGTGTTAAGGACCGCCTGCAGTTTTTTCTCGGAGAACAGCGCGTTTTCAGGGTTCATCGCCTCGGTCACGCCGTCCGTATATAAAAACATGGTGTCTCCCTCCGACAGCCGGATTTTGCCGGAATTGTACGGGAAACTTTCAGCCACCCCGAGGACCATCCCGCTTTCCATTGTGAGGAATTCAAACCGGCCGGGGCCCGCGCAGAGCAGCGGCGGGTTGTGCCCGGCGTTCGCGAATTCCATTTCGCCGGTTTCCGTATCCAGAACGGCGCAGAATACCGTGGCGAACATGCAGGCGTCGTTGTCGGGGAAAAGGATGGCGTTGACGGCGGCCAGGATCTTGCACGGGGGGAGGCCCCTGAGGCCTTCGGTTTTAAGCAGGGTCTTGGTTATCACCATGTACAGCGCGGCGGGCACGCCCTTGCCCGATACGTCCGCGATGATGATGCAGAGCTTGTTTTCCGTGACGAAGAAAAAATCAAAAAAATCCCCGCCCACTTCCTTGGCTGGTTCCATTGAGGCATGCAGGTCGAATTCTTTTCTTTCCGGGAACGGGGGGAAAAGGCGCGGGAGCATGCCGGCCTGTATCCCCTTCGCTATTGAAAGCTCGCTTTCTATCCTTTCTTTGGCGGCGGTCGTTTCCTGGAGGTTTTTGATGTACACTTTCAGGTCGTCCGTCATCTTGTTGAAAGCTCTCGCCAGGTCCCCGACTTCGTCGCCTGAGGCTTCCGCCTGGTGGAATGAGAGGTCGCCTTTCGCCACTTTCTCCACCCCGTCGTGAAGGGCCAGGAGCGGCTTCATCATGGCGGCCGTAACCCTGTCGATCACTATCACCATGATCAGGAGCAGAAAGCCCATTATCAGGATGAGCTTGTTGCGCAGGCTTGCAGTCGCCTTTTCAGCCTTTTCCATGGAAAAGCCGACCCGGAAAGCTCCCCAATGCCGGCCTTTCACTAAAACCGGGAAGGTAACATCCCACATAAGTTCGCCGGTATCCCTCTTGTATATCTGGAGAAAATAATTGTTCTCCGCATGGGAGGCGCTTTTTATTCCCACTTCGTCGTTGAAAATACGCTTGGTCCTGTTGTGCAGAAGATCGAAGGCGAAATCCCCCGTCAGCGGCCTGTTGTAGATCGAGTTATGAGCGGGAACATAGCCGTTTATGTCGACCATGACCGCATAAGTGAACTGCGGATCCCTGAGGAATTCGTCTTCTACCGGCAAAACCAGATTGTCCAGATAGGAGTCCATTCCGGTTGCATAGTGGTATTTCTGCACGGAGGAAAGGCTTTTCGGCTCAATGCCGGCGGCGAGGTACTTCCGGGTTATAGCGGAAGGAAGCTTAATAGGGACCAGTTCCCGGTCAAAAACCTCGTTTATTGAAAAAATTCCGTTGTCGATCATATTGTCCAGCGTGTTGCCGGTAAATCTGGCTCCTACGGTGGCCGCCGTGATCCCCTTTTCCAGTATAAGCCGGTCCATTTCCTTCGTGCGGTTTCTGATAAGGCCAACGGTAAATAGCGCCATCAGGAGCGACATTATGGCGATCAGGGCCAGGGATATTTTTGTGGAAAGTTTCCTGAACATTTTACTCTCCTCTCCCGTATAGGATCCTCAAAGCTCCCCAGTGGCGGTTCAGCACGAAAACGGGGACCGAAATGTCGGCGGTGATTTCCCCTGTGTCCCTGCGGTAGATCTGTAAAAGGAACTCCCGGGTATTTATGGCGGCTTGGTAGCCGGTTACATCGTTGAAAATGCGTTTTGTCCTGTGGTTTTTCAAGTCAATTTCCGGGTTGCCGGTCAGGGGACGCGAATATTTTGAATTATGAGAAGGAAGATATCCGTTTATGTCCAACAGCACAACGGCAAGTATTGCCTTGTCTTTGGCCAGATACGAATCCTCTATCGGGGTTATGACCTTGTCCGTATAATCGTCGTAAAATGTTGAAAAGGCCGGGGGAGATGTAACGGGCAGCAGGGGAAAATAAAGCGTGCTGAAGATCTCTTCTTCGTTTTTTTGGCCTGATTTAACCGCGTTTTCAAGAGCCCTGGCGCATTCGCCGGCGGCCGCTTTCGCCAATGCCAGTATCCGCTTGTCCGTTTCCGTCATGTCTTCAATGCTTATCGCGTTTCTGGCCAGGCTCTCGGCCGGGGAACTTTTCCCGGCGCCGGCCCTGAGTTCTTTTTTCTGCGCGGCCGCGGCATGGGAAAGCGGGATGAGCGGGAAAACGAAAAAAAGCAGCAGTATGGAAATAATGTGTTTCATGCGTGGCTCAGGTAATGAAAGTCCAAGATTGATCAGCGAATTCATATCAGTCCGTCCTTCTGAAAGCTCCGGCCTTTCTGAAACCTTCGCGGATGAAGATCGGCCCGGCAGGATGCTTTCGCGTGGATCTTTAAGTTCCCGTGCTTCAATTTTAAAGTCCCCGGTTTCTATTTAAGCAAATACGGCATGGGGTAGAAAAGCGAAAAACATCGCGGCCGGGCCGGAATTGTTTCTTTTTCAAGGGCTTAAAATAATAACTTGCCGTATACCTGACAATTCTGCTATAAATTAACGTGCCGTTCCGGGTAAAACGGATTAAGGAGGAATCTATGGAGCTTATGCAATTCGAGTTTTCGGACCTTATCGCCGGTTATGTGACCAATTTTGACAAAGATAAAAAAATTTTCGGGCTGAAAACCACGGACGGCCGCGAGTTCCAGGTAAAACTGACCAATAACACTTTCGCCCGCGGGCTACGCAACCTGGAAGAGCCGTATTTCGACTGCACAGGGCAGCTTGCGGAACTGCTGGTTCCGGGGCAGTACATGTTCGCCTACGGGGTTTTCTATCCGGAAAAAGGGAGCCACGTTTTCGAAGCTAAGACGCTGGATTTCCCCGGGCGCAAGCTCGGAAAGTTCAGGTTCGAAGAGCCGGACTGGTGGATAAAACAGGCGCGCAGCATAGCGGATTTTTTTATCAGGGCGCAGTTCCTGGGCAAAGAGATAGATTACCGCAATTACCGCACGTTCCTGAGCCTCGGCGGCAACCGTAAAGGCGATTTCCGCCAGGAAACGGACACCATCTCGCGCCTGGTGTACGGTTTCGCCTCCACTTTCCTCCTGACCGGAGAGGACCGGTTCCTTGAGGCCGCGGAAAAAGGCACACAATACCTGCGCGACCACATGCGGTTCTACGATTATGACGAAAACATCGTCTACTGGTACCACGGCATCGACGTGAAAGGCGAGCAGGAGCATAAGATATTCGCCTCTGAGTTCGGCGACGACTGGGACGCCATCCCCATGTACGAGCAGATCTACGCGCTTGCGGGCCCCACGCAGACATACCGGATAAACGGCGATCCTTCCATCATGAAGGATATTAAGATGACGATCGACCTGTTCGACCGTTTTTTTATAGACAAAAAGGGAGAGGGGTATTTCTCGCACCTTGACCCCATTACTCTTGACCCCCGCAGCGACAGTCTTGGCCTCAACAAGGCCCGCAAGAACTGGAACTCGGTCGGCGACCACGCGCCCGCGTACCTTATCAACCTCTACCTTGCCACCGGCGACCCGAAATACAAAGATTTTCTGGCTTATACCGCGGACTGCATCGTAAATCATTTTCCGGATTATGAGAACAGCCCGTTCGTCAATGAGCGCTTTTTTGAGGACTGGAGCCACGACCTGACCTGGCGGTGGCAGCAGAACCAGGCGGTAATAGGCCATAATCTGAAGATAGCCTGGAACCTGATGCGCATTAACAGCCTGAAACCGGACAACCGCTACGTTGAGCTGGCAAAAAAGATAGCCGAGGTGATGCCGAAGGTCGGCATGGATAAGCAGCGCGGCGGCTGGTACGACGTCATGGAACGCACCCTCAAACAGGGGGAAGAAGCCCATCGCTTTTCCTGGCACGACCGGAAAGCCTGGTGGCAGCAGGAACAGGGGATTCTTGCGTATCAGATATTGTACGGAGTGCTGAAAGACAAGGAATATCTCAAATACGGCAGGGAATCGGCCTCGTTCTATAATTCGTTCTATCTTGACCATGACGACGGCTCCGTGTACTTCAACGTCTTAAATAACGGCCTGCCCTACCTGATGGGAAATGAGCGTCTTAAAGGCAGCCATTCGATGAGCGGCTATCATTCCATAGAGCTTTGTTATCTTTCGCAGGTGTATACTAACTTTCTCAACACCAAACAGCCGCTTGATCTGTATTTCAAACCTATGGTCGGCGGGTTTGGCAATGATGTGCTGCGGGTCCAGCCCGACATCCTGCCGCAGGGCAGCGTGCGCATCTCGGCTGTCTGGATAGACGGCAATCCGTGGACCAAGTTCGACGCCGAGAAACTGATCGTGGAGCTGCCTAACCTTACGTCCCGGCCCAAGATAAAAGTGCGGCTCGAGCCTGCGGCCTGAGCGAGGATATCAAAAATATGGAAATAAAGACCGCGATACACGATGAAGTCAACGTAATCAGCATTTCCGGGAGCCTTGACGGCGCTACGGCCCCGCAGGCGCAGGAACAGATCCTGCCTAACATCGCTTCCGGCTGCTGTCTGGTGCTCGACTTTGAAAAGTGCGTATATATATCCAGCGCGGGGCTGCGGGTGCTGCTGATGATAGCGAAACAGCTGCCCGCCAAAAACGGGTGCTGGGCCTTCGCGGGGCTCTCCGCCGAGATAAAAGACGTAATGGATATGACCGGCTTCAGCAGTTTTTTCTCCATCTTTGATACGGTGGCGGAAGCTGTGGCCTCGGTCAAGAACGTACACCGTTAAACATATGCTGCGCATCGATACACATCCGACACACACCGTTAATGGCTTCGAAGTGCGGGTAGGCAAACCGCTGCCTTTCGGGGCGACGATAGTGCCCGGAGGGGTGAATTTTTCCGTCTATTCCAGCCAAGCCCGCTCCTGCGAGCTGGTCCTTTTCAAAAAACACGGGGCCCGGCCCTTTGCCTCCATCCCGTTCCCCGACGAGTTCAGGATAGGCAATGTATTCACCATGGTCGTGTTCGATCTGGATTACGAGGATATCGAGTACGGCTTTCGCATGGACGGCCCGTTCGCGCCCAATGAGGGGCACCGCTTTGACAAGACAAAGATCCTGATGGACCCGTACGCGAAAACCATAGGCGGCAGGGACGTCTGGGGCGTGGACCCGGACTGGAGCGACATCTACCCGCACCGCGCCCGCGTGCTTCTGGACGATTTTGACTGGGAGAACGATCATCCCCTTGAAACTCCCATAGAAGACCTTATTATCTACGAAATGCACGTGCGCGGTTTTACCAGGCATCCGTCTTCCGGCGTAAAACATCCCGGGACGTTCGCGGGAATACGGGAAAAAATACCGTACCTCAAAGAGCTCGGAGTAAATTGCGTGGAGCTGATGCCGATACACGAGTTCGACGAGTTCGAGAATTCGCGCGTGTCAAAAGCCACGGGCGAGCGGCTGATGAACTATTGGGGCTACAGCAACGTCGGTTTTTTCGCGCCCAAGTCCGGTTTCGCCGCCACGGGAAAGTTCGGTATGCAGGCGGATGAGCTGAAAACCCTTATCAAGGACCTTCACAAGAACGGCCTTGAGGTTATACTGGACGTGGTTTTCAATCACACCGCGGAGGGCAACGAACGCGGCCCTTACATCTCGTACCGGGGCATTGACAACAAAACATATTACATCCTGACGCCCGACGGCTATTACTATAATTTCAGCGGCTGCGGCAATACCCTCAACTGCAACAACCCGATAGTGCGCAATATGATACTGGACTGCCTGCGCTACTGGGCCACCGACTACCATGTGGACGGTTTCAGGTTCGACCTCGCCTCCATACTGGGGCGCGATCAGAACGGCGCTCCCATGCACAGCCCGCCGCTTCTGGAAACGCTCGCTTTCGACCCGATACTCGGCAAATGCAAACTGATAGCCGAGGCCTGGGACGCGGGCGGCCTTTACCAGGTGGGTTCGTTCCCTTCATGGGGGCGATGGGCCGAATGGAACGGCAAATTCCGCGACGACGCGCGCAAATTCCTGAAAGGCGAACCGGGCCTTGCCGGCGCCATGTCGCAGCGCCTGCAGGGCTCTCCCGACCTTTATCAGTGGCAGAACAGGGGAACGCGCGCCTCTATCAATTTCATAACCGCGCATGACGGATTTACACTGATGGACATGGTTTCTTATGACGGGAAGCATAATGAGGCCAACGGCGAGAACAATTCGGACGGGTCCAACGACAACTACAGCTGGAACTGCGGCTGGGAAGGCCCGTCAACGGACCCCGGGGTCAACAGCCTGCGCGTGAAGCAGATAAAGAACGCTCTGGCCATGCTGCTGGTCAGCCGGGGGACTCCCATGATCCTTTCCGGCGACGAGATGGGCAATGTGCAGGGCGGCAATAATAACGCCTACTGCCAGGACAACGGGATATCGTGGCTGGACTGGGGGCTGCTGAAGGACAACGCCGGGCTATTCAACTACTGTAAAAAGATGATAGCGTTCAGAAACGCGCATCCGGCGCTGCGTTCCTGCCACCATTTTACGAACAACAACTTAAACAACGGCTACCCGGACATCTCCTGGCACGGAACAAAGGCCTGGAGCTGCGACTGGGCCCCTGAAAGCCGGGTACTCGCGTTCCTGCTGAACGGCGAAAGCGTGAAAGTCGGCGCCGTGTGCGACACTTTCATATATGTCGCGATGAACATGCATTGGGAGATGCGCGGTTTCGGGCTGCCCCAACTGCCGCAGGGAATGCGCTGGCACGTTGCGGTAAACACGGATATGCCGTCGCCGGAAGATGTCGCGGAAACAGGGCGGGAGAAAAAAATCGAAAATCAGTCCGAGTTCCTTGTCGGTCCTCGTTCGGTAGTGGTTCTCTTGGGAAAATAACGTAAGATAAGGGACCCGGCGGCAACAGACGGAGCAGGAGGAAAACAATGGCGGAAAATATTTCAGTAACATGCGCGGACGGATGTGCAAAGATCGTGCTTTCCGGCAGGCTGGACGCCACAAGCGCCCCCGGTTTGCAGGAAGAGCTGAAGAAACTGATCGGGCAGAAAATAGCGAAACTGGTGTTTTTCGCGGGCGACCTGGAATACATTTCAAGCGCGGGCCTCCGGGTCATTATCTTCGCGAAGCAGAAGATAGGCGTTGACTCAAAGGTGTATTTTATCGGCGGGCAGGAGGCGGTGGTCAATGTCATCAAAATGAGCGGGCTTGATAATTTTATGGCTATACAGCCGGTCTTTAATGAATAGCACCACATGAGAGGCGAGCGTATAGCGTATAGGGATTAGGGAAGGAGTCCCTTATTTATGGTAAAAATAGAAGCGCCCGCGATATTGGCAAATCTGGAAAAGATGACGGGTTTTACCGCCGGTTTCGCGGAAAAACAGGGCTTTAACAAGGAAGCCGTCGGCCAGATACGGCTTGCTTCCGAAGAAGCGCTGATAAACGTGATCAACTACGCCTATCCCGGCGCGGAGGGAACGGTGGAGGTAAGCTGCGATACGGCCGGGGGCGGGGCTATAAGGATAGAGATAAAAGATTCCGGCATACCGTTCGACCCGCTGTCGCTGCCGGCGCCCGACACAACGCTGCCCATGGAACAGCGGAAGATCGGCGGGCTGGGCATTTTTATGATACGCAAGCTAATGAGCGACGTGAAATACCGCAGAGACGGCGGATGCAACGTTTTGACCCTGATAAAAAACAAATAACATACGGAGATGCTTTTATGCTGCCCGCGAAAAAAATAGGGATTTTGCTTGAGAACAGGTTCATCGACCAGGAAATAGTCTATTATTCCCACCGGTTCAGGGAGGAGGGGATCGAAACGGAGTTCCTGACGCGTCTTTGGGGCCAGCCGCGCCTGACGTTCAAGGGGCTGGAACTCGGAATGCAGATGACGGTAGACAAGAGCTTCGAAACAATGGACGACGCGGCCCTCCGCGCTTATTCGGCTATCATCGTGCCCGCGGGCATGGTGGCGGACATGCTGCGTTACGCCGAGAAACCGGGCGATCTGGCCCCCGCCGTTCAGTTCATGCGGCGGGCCATGGCGGAGAAAAATATTTTAAAAGGGCTGATCTGCCATGCGTTATGGATCTTCGACCCTATTCCGGACGCGATACGGGGACGCAAGGTCACCTGCCACAACAACGTCATAGGCAGCGTCCGCAACACCGGCGCCCAGTATGTGGACCAGGACATAGTGGTGGACGGCGACCTGGTGACGGCCCGGACGGGAGGGCTGTTCGCGCCCTTTGCCAGAACTATTATCGGGGAAATTGCCAAGCGGGGCGGATAACGCGCCGCGCGGGAGGATGAAACTATGTTCTGCTACCATAAGAAAATAGCGAAGAAGGACCTGGGAAAAGGCGTGATCGTCCAGGAACTCGGCCACGGAGACAGGATGAATGTGCTGCACTGGAATATGGCGGATAAGAGCGTGGTCACGCTTCACCAGCATCCGGAGGAACAGTTCGGATACGTGATCAAAGGCGGTTTCAATATGCTCGTCGGAAATGAAACCACCGTGCTGGAAGCGGGAGACGCCTATTTCCTGCCCTCCGGCGTGCCGCACTCTTTTACCGCCATCGGGGAAACGGAAGCGATCGACATTTTTAATCCCATTAAAATAGACATGCCCTGGAGGAAATAGAACAGATTTCGGTCATATTAAGAATAATAAGGAGAAAAAATCATGAGCAACAGTAAAAAAGTGCTTATACTAGCCACGAACTACGGCACATGGGGCGAGGAATTGCAGGCGCCCTGGGACATCATTAAGAAAGCGGGGCATCAGGTGACCTTGGCCACGCCCCTGGGCAAAAAGCCCCTTCCCTTAGCGGTCAGCATGAATCCGGATTTTGTGGATCCGATCATCAACGCCAAGACCAACCCGCCGGAAGTCTGCAAACGCATCAAAGAGCTGACGGATGGGGACGAATGGGCGCACTCCATCAAGTTCAAGGACGCGAACATGAAGGACTATGACGCCATCGTACTGACGGGCGGCCTGGGCGCCATGATCGACATGTGCAACAACTACAACGTGCACAAGCTTATCCTGGACGCTTACAAATCCAACAAGCTTATAGGCGCCCTCTGCTACGCGGTGACCACGCTGGCCTTCTGCCGCGACCCGAAGGACAAAACAAAGAGCATCATATACGGTAAAAAGATCACGGCCCATCCCGCCGCCTGGGATTTCTACGGCCCGGATTTCGATTTTACCTACGATCTCTACGGCGTCACCCCCGACAACAAAGGGACCGACGTGCATACCCCCGGCTTCCTTTGGCCTATAGAGCACATCGTGCGCGACGCGGTGGGCCCGAAAGGGCAGTGCATCTCCAGGGAAAGCGCCAACCGGGCAAACCCGGAAGTGGCCTTCGACTGGCCCTTTGTCACAGGGACTTCCGTGGAATCCTCGATCGCCTACGGAGAAAAGATCGTCGAAGTTCTGGCGGGAGTTCTGGCGGCGAAGTAGAATCGCTTAGCGACAGCCGCGCGCGGTACGCCGCAGCAAAGGCGTACCGCGCGCAGCGCCGCGGAGAAAAGGGGTATAAAATGCCGGCTATCACCGTCCAGAGCCTGGAATTGACAGACGAACAAAAAGAGATCGTGGCCGACAAGTTCGGCGCTATCTTTTCTGAAATAACCAAAGTGCCCAAGGACAGAATATATATTTTCTTCGACGGCTATGCGCTTGATTGCGCGGCCGCCGACGGGGTGCTTTTTTCCAAAAGACCGCCCAAGGCGGCCATAGGCAAATTTAACCAGAAAAAAGACTGACCCGGAGTAAGTCATAACACGGTCGCACATTCATACTTTTACGCCATAGAACCGGCCAAGCCGTCTGTACAATTGCCGTAAACGGAGGACCTATCATGGATGTCAACGAAGCTATTGTAAAAACTCTGGAATCCATCGGGGTGGACCATGTGTACGGCGGTTCGGGGCAGGTCAACGGCAGTATGCTTCTGGCCTTGAAAAAATCCGGCAAGATCAAGACCGTCATCATCCGGAACGAGCAGGCGGCTTCGTTCATGGCGTGCGGCTACGCCATGTTCTCCGACAAACTCGGCGTATGCTTCTCCACCGGCGGGCCCGGGGCGTTCAACCTGTTCTCCGGCATGGCGGTGGCTTATTCGGATTCCTTACCCGTTCTGGGCATCACCGGCTACGTGTCGGCGGGCATCAAAGGCAAGGGGGCCTTGAACGAGTCGTCGGGTTTAAGCAGAACACCGGATTCCCACAAAATGTTCTCCCTCACCACCAAAAAATCTTTTATCATCGAAAAAGCGGAAGACACCTGCGATATACTTGAAGAAGCCATCAACCTCGCCTATGACGGACGTCCCGGCCCGGTGCATATCCACGTGCCCAAGGACATCACCATCGCTCCCGTGCCCAATTTCAGGCCTATCCGCCTGAACATCAAGCCGGTGCGGCCCGATCCGGAAAAGATCCGGAAAATGGCTGAAGACCTGGCGCAGGCCATGGCCAAAAAAGAGCCGGTGATGGCCTGGATAGGTTACGGCTGCATCCGGAGCCACGCCGAGAAAGAAATTCTTCATTTCCTTGAAACGTTCCAGATACCGTTCGTAACGACCATGGACGCCAAAGGCATTGTGCCGGAGGACCACGCTCTTTCTCTGGGCGTGCTCGGCACTTCGGGGGATCCCGGCGCGAAGAAATATTTTGAGCAGGCCAAGTTAATTCTGGCCGTGGGGAACTCTTTCGCCGAAAACGCGACCTATTCTTTTAAAAAAGACCTCATGAACGGCAAGACGCTCATGCATATCAATATAGATCCCCATGAAATCGGCAAAGTCTACCCGGCGGACCATGCCCTGGTCAGCGACGTCAGGCCGGCCATCGTCGCCTTGCAGGACGCCTTATCATTGAAAGTGAAATCGGTGGAGCCCGCAGCGGTCGAAAAGGATAAATATTGGGACAAGGCGCTTCCCTCAGACGGGAAGGCAATTCATCCCGGCCGGCTCGTGCAGGCCCTCTCGAAAAATCTGCCCGAAAACGCCATTGTTATGGGCGACGCCGGGTCCCACATGCTTTGGCTGAACTGCTATCTGCATCTGACTAAAAACCAGCGTTACCAGAACCCCGGCAGTTTCGGGCCCATGGCCAGCCACGTGAACGGCGCTATCGGAGTGAAGTGCGCCAATCCCGACAAGACCGTAGTCTGCGGCTGCGGCGACGGGGCCTATCTAATGGCCGGGTTCGAGCTGCTGACGGCGGTGCAGAACGACATCCCCGTCATCTGGATCATTTTTAAAAACGGGGAGTTCAACGTGATCAGGAAGTTCCTGCTGAACCTTTTTGGCGAAGAGGCGTTCATGCAGTTCAAAAATCCGGACTATGTGAAATACGCGCAGGCCTGCGGGGCGGACGGGTACCGGGTGGAAAAACTGGAAGAATTCGACGGCGTTTTTCAAAAGGCTCTGGCGTCGAACCGGCCTGCGCTGATCGACGTGGCCGTCGATCCGGACGTGTTTCCGCCGTTCAGTCTCGCCAAAGTTTAACCCGAATCCTGCAGTTAAAGCCGGTTTTTATTGGAAAATCGGCGGATAAAAAAATGCAGGATTCCCCGCAGAAGCGGGTCGTGAATTTCCAGCGCTATGCGAGGAAATTCACGAGGGCGGCCGCTTGATGCACACAGTGCTTGATGCGGCACCTGCGCACGCATTGTATCCACCGCGAAGCGGTCCCCGAGCACTGCGAGGGGGAATTCTTCGACTGAGGAATTCGGATTAATTTGCGGAGGATGTTATGACGAAAGGCGCTTCAGATTTCAGGCTGCCGGACACGGGAGTGCTCCGGTGTTTCGACGATGCGTCCCGGGAGATAGAGATCCCCCGGCCCGGAGAGCCGTTCTACGGCCAGAACGGCTGCTTTCAGGCGAACCCCCTGTCATTCTCAAAACTCGGGGCGCAGGGAGAGGAAATCGCCGCGGGCGCTTCGTGGGAAGACGGTCTGCGGATGGTTAAGGATAATAATACCGGGCTTGTGTGGGAAGTCAAATCCCCCCGGGCGGGAGACGTGAACTACGCCGACGACCGTTACACCTGGCAGGAAGCCCGGGACGTATACGCGGCAAAACTTAACCGCCAGAAATACGGCGGCTTTGACGATTGGCGGGTTCCTTTCAAGGATGAGTTAAGGTCCATAGTGGATTACGGCCGTTCCGGGCCCGCCGTCGACCCCGTATATTTCCCCTATTGCAGGTCGGACTTTTATTGGACGAATGCGGAATACAAAATGCATCCCACGCTTGCCTGGGGGATCGTTTTCGGCCTCGGAAGCGCCATCGTCCACGGCAAAAAGATGGCCCGCCACGTGCGGGCGGTAAGGGGCGGCGCCTCAGGGGCTTTCGGCCCGGCGGATGCCTCACGGTTCAAGGACAACGGCGACGGAACTGTAACCGACCCTCTCACGGGGCTCATGTGGCAGAAAGGCGAGAACGAGCGCATGGGCTGGTACGCCGCCATGAAGAAATGCCAGACCATGACCCTGGCCGGGCACACCGACTGGCGGCTTCCCAATATCAAGGAGCTCAACACCATCCTGAACCTCGACTACGCGGACGGCTGGTGGTATTATAAGAATGTTTTTCCCGCGGCCGGGCTCAAGCCGCCCCTGCTGCATTATTTTTCTTCAACGCCGCATGAAAATTATTACGTCTGGGTGACTAATTTCTGTTTCGGCTACGACGGTTATTACGCCGGCAAGAACGCCCCGCTGCTGTTCCGCGCGGTGCGCAGCGCGGCCCCGGCCCGCTTGAAAAGCCCGGAATTCAGGTTCCCGGAAACGGGCCAGCGCTCATTCTTCGACGATGACGGGAATTCCATCCCCGCCGGCTCAAAGGGGTCCCGGTTCTACGGCCAGGACGGCAGCTTCGTTACCGCGCCCATGTCGTTTTGCAAGCTTGGCGAAGGTGAAAGGCCGCTGCCCGGAGAAGCGCGGTGGGAGGACGGGCTGCGGATGGTGCGCGACGAGAACACGGGGCTTGTGTGGGAAGCGAAATCGACGGTCCCGGGAGATTTTAATTACAAGGACGACCGCTACAGCCGGGTGGATGCCGATGAAAAATTTATCGCCGAAATGAACCGTAAGGGTTACGGCGGTTTTTACGACTGGCGCCTGCCCAACCGCGAAGAGCTGCGTAGTATAGTGGATTATGGCGGCGCCTCTCCCGCGGTGAACGGCGGGTTCTTCCCGGACTGCGCGGCGGAATTCTATTGGGCCAAAGATACCAACGGGTTCGATCCCAAGTTGAACTGGGGGATCTATTTCGGGTATGGCTGCGCCATCAGCTATCCCAAGGTCAACAGCTACCGCGCGCGGGCCGTCCGCGGGGGATATTGCAGGGCTTTCGGAGATACCTCGCGGTTCGCTTTGAAGGATAACGGGGACGGCACTGTGACGGACTTCAACACCGGGTTTATGTGGAAAAAGGACGAGTCCCCTGAACTGACGGTGGAAGAGGCCCTGAAATACTGCGAAACGCTTTCACTCGCGGGGCACGCCGACTGGCGGCTGCCGAACATGAAGGAGATAGCCACCCTTATCAACCCCGCCTATAAGGACGGCGCGTGGTTCCACAAGGATCTTTTCCCCGGCGTTAAGACGAGCCCGCTCGGGTTCTACCAGTCTTCTTCCGTCTACGGGGGGACGTTCGGCTGGGGCGTTAATTTTCAGTTCGGGTATGACGGCTATTACGCGGACAGGAAGGCCGGCCGCTACCCTTTCCGCCCCGTCCGCAGCGTAAAAAAACAAATATGAACCGCCGATTGACCCTCAGCATTTTGTCCGTTTCCCTTCTTACCATCATGGCCTCGGCCGCCATTTCCCCGGCACTTGCCAAGATAGCGCAGGCGTTCCCGGGCGCGGACAAAACGCTGATCAAGCTGATACTTACCATGCCTTCCCTGCTGATCACCCCGTTCGCCCTTTTGTCCGGCTGGCTGGCTATCCGCGTAAGTAAAAAGTCCATCCTTTTCTGGGGACTGGCTATTTATTGCGTGGCCGGCGTCGGCGGCGGGTTCGCCCGGACCATTCCGCAATTGCTGGTCATACGCGCCATTCTGGGCATAGGCATCGGTTTGATCATGCCCCTTTCCACCACGCTGATCGCCGATTTCTTCGAGGGGGAGGCCCGCACCAAAATGATGGGGCTTTCGGGAGCGGTCAACAATATCGGTGGCGTGGCCTTTTTATCCGTTTCCGGCTGGCTGGCCTGCATAAGCTGGCGCCTGTCGTTCGGGGTGTACGCGCTGTCCCTGGTCACTATGGTCATGACCTTCCTGTGGCTTCCGGAACCCCGGGCGCAGGCGTCAGCCGGTCCGGCGCGTTTGAACGGCTCGGTGTTCCGCTGTTCCCTGTACGGCCTTCTGATGATGATCGCGTTCTACGCCCTGCCCACCAACCTGGCGCTCTTCATAGAAAGCCAAAGGACCCTCTTTTACTCCCAAAAGCCGCTGTTCAAGAACGCGGAAGACCTCCGCCAGCATTTGGAAACCGGGACAGTTTCGGATATTACCCTGGCGGCGTTCCGGGACAGCGGAATAACTCTTAAGGAGCCCGTCTTGTTATCGGCAGAGGAACCCGGGAAAAAATGGAAGATCCGCGACGCCGCCCGGGAATACCTGGTGCAGAAGGAAGACAAACGCCTGGTCATCCTCGCGGAAAGGCTGGGCCGCCCGGCCATCGCCGGCTATGCGCTCTCGGTCATGACGCTGGGCGGAGTTCTGTCGGGCCTGCTGCTGCCGTTATTGTCCCGGCGGATGGGAAGGTTAGCCTATCCCTTTTGCATCGCACTGATGGGACTCGGTTTTTATATTCTGGGACGGTCCACGTCGCTGTGGATGGTTTTTGCAAGCGTCCCCCTGATCGGTTTCAGCTCGGGCGTGCTGGTGCCGGCGCTATTTCTCACGGTCCAGAAAACGGTGGAGCCGCAATCGCGGGCACTGGGGATGGCCGTTGTCGGCGGCGGTATTTTCCTCGGGCAATTCCTTTCGCCGCTCGCCCTGAAGGTGACGGCGCTCTTTCCCGGGCGGGACCCCGGCGTGACGACGTTCATGACGGTGGCCGCCGGACTTTTTGCGGCCGCGATCGTCGGTCTTTTTATGTCGAAGCCGAAAGGCGGCCCTGCCGTAGCTGCGGGACCCGCCGTGAACGGGGGGAAAGCGTAGAATGGCCAGACTCAAAATTTTAATTGCGGCGGGATTGGTCATAATGGTATTCCGATGCGAAGCCCGGTCCGCGGATATCAAATGGGGCGGCGGGGGCCTGTTCCTGTGGGATTACGACAGCAGCGCCGAAGTCCGCAACAATAAAACCACCGGCGTCATGAAAAAAACGACACTGCGAAAGAACGTCGTTTTTAACATGTACTGGCTGGACGCCGACGCGAAGATCAACGACGACCTTTCCTTTTCCGCCCGCCTCAGCAACATGTCCGCCGCCAAGTGGAACGCGCTCATGGTGGAGGGCACCGGCTCCTCCGGTTCCGAGGTGGTGGCTTTTCAGCATGCTTATGCCAGTTTCAACGCCCCCTCGCATCCCTCTTTGAAGTTCAACGTGGGGCTTCTGCCCGTAGACCGCAACATGGAACCCCTGCAGGCGCATTTTACTCCCCAACAAACCTCCTGGAGCTCATTCTGGAAGGCGACCATGGGCAACATTGAAGGGGTGAACGTACAGTTCCCTGTTCATTCCGGCGCGACAAAGATAAAAGGCGGTGTTACCGTTTCAAAATTCCAGAACGGGACCGGGAGGAAAGTCGTCAGCCAGACGGGAGTGCCGGATGTTGTCGTTCCCGACAACGACCAGGTGGACACTATAGTCTCTTTTCCTGTTTCAAGGGGAGCTTTCCAGTTCACGCCTCTGGCGGCCTTGCGCTATTCAGTGAGCGGGCTGCCGCCCCGGGCGACCTATGGTTTCACCAGTTCTTATGTTTATTCGCCGAGGTTCAATATCTCGCTGGGAACGGGCTTCAGCTCCTGCGATACCGGCTATCCGCGGGGCTCTGCGGACCCGAACGCGCAGGACAACCGGACAATGTTCCTTCGCTTTGTTCCTGCCTTTGGACTGGGAAAGGGCCAGTTGATGCTGGATATGAAGTACTCCACCTATCTTGACAGGAACGCCGCGCGCAATGTTTTCTATCGCTACCCGGTAGTGGACCTGAAATACAGCTTCAAGATGCATGAAAATCTGACGATAGTATTTCCTTTTGTGCGCTACCTCGGGGCGTCTTATAAAGACCCTAACACAAATATTCATTATTCCAAGGACCGCGTATGCACCTACTTCGTGGTTGTAGTCGTGATCTGATTGGGGGGACCAATGAAAATTGATCGGGCGGTATTGGGAGCTGCGAACGCCGGCGGTGCGGCGGACATCCGTTTCGGCCTTTCCTGGGAAGGCGTTTGGAAAAACGACGTCAATTGCGACGGCGTGTGGGCCTTCGCGAAGTTCCGCGTTAAGGACGGCAACTGGCGCCATGTGACACTTGGCGCGGCCAGCGCCGTAGAGTTCGACGGCACGGACCGGTCCCCGGCGGGGTTTTCCGCGGGCTCAGCGGCGGAGGCGGGGCTTTGGGTGCCTGGATCCAAAAAAGGTTTTTTTGTTTTCCGGACGCGGGGCCGGGGTCCCGTCCGCCTGGAAAACGCGGTTTTCGCCTGGGATTACCGGAAAGACGGGGTGAAAGAAAGTGATTTAAAGGAAACGGAGATCCGTCTCTTCGGCCTTGAAATGGTCCATGTGCCGGAGGGAAAATTTTACCTGGGCGATCCGCAGGGCCCCAAAGGCCCCGACAACTGCTTTTACACCTATCCGGATAATGGAGCCTATCTCGTCGCTTCCGAAAATGAGATAACCATGGACGCGCGGGAAGGCTGCCTCTATTGCAACAGGGTTCCGCCGAGGCCAGAGAGCAGCCGGGACGAAACCCCCTTCGTTATCCCCGGGGCGTTCCCAAAGGGGTTCAAGTCTTTCTGGTGCATGAAATACGGGCTGAACACGCGCAACTACGCGGATTTTCTCAACACTCTGACCCGCCGGCAGCAGCAGGCCCGCGTGACTTCGGATATCAGCGGCGACCGGATAGAAAATTATTACGTAATGTCCGGCACAAAAGCCGAAACGCAAAGACAGCCCATAGTGTGCCCGCGCACCGGCAACGGGACCGACGTGCCGGTGAAATTTTATACGTCCGCGCCGGAGCGGGCGTGCAATTGTCTTTCCTGGGTGGACGTCGCGGCCTACGGCGCCTGGGCGGCTTTGCGGCCGATCACGGAACTGGAATTTGAAAAAGCCTGCCGGGGAACGGCCCAGCCGGTCGCCGGAGAGTACGCCTGGGGCAGCACCAGGATCGGGCGCGTGGACGCCTTCGCCGGCGCCGACGGCAGCGGCGCGGAAACCAAAATTCCGGTGACGGGCGTTGTCAACTGCGCCTATGAGGGCGGCATCGCTCCGTACCACAAGGCGGAATGGAAGGAACCCAAAAATCCGGGATTCGAAGGGCCGGTGAGCAACGGCCTTTTTTCCCGGACGCGGCACGCGGGCGTACCCTCGCGTGAGAACGACGGCGCCACGTTCTACGGCATCATGGAAATGTCCGGCAATCTTTGGGAGCCCATCGTTACCGTCGGAAATCCCAAGGGACGGCTTTACACAGGAGAGCACGGGGACGGCTCGCTGGACGCGGACGGCTATGCCGACGTAAAAAGCTGGCCGGACCGCACTGCCACGGGCGCGGGCATGCGCGGCGCGACGTGGGAAAGCGACCCCAGATACCTTACGCTGGCCATCCGCGAGGTGGCTAATTTCCCAAGGCCGGTCCGCGGCACTAAGAGCGGCTGCCGGCTGGGGTTCTGATGCCTTTCAGGGAGGAGCACTTATGAAAAACAAAATATTATTCGCCGCGGCGGCTTTACTGTCCGTCAGCGGAGCCGTGTCTGCCGGCGAGAACAGGTCTTTGCTAGAGGGACTTAGTATTACCGGCGGACTGACCCACGTCGCGGAGTCCGACAGCCGTATAGACGGCGTTCACAACCGGGAGGGGAATGAAGGGTCCATTCAAACACAGGACTTTGACCCTGTAAAGCACCTCGGCTATTCCCTGGGCGCAGAATACCTTTGGCCGGCGGGGGGCGGATTTGTGCTGGGCCCGGGCGTCGAATATAATTCCCCGGGCACGCTCCAGCGTATTTACGGCAATAACATGCTGAAGCGGCGCATTTCGGCGCAGGAAGAAGTCTACAAAGACCTCTCGAACATACCCGTCTACTTCACATTAGGCTATCATTTTAAAACCGCCTCCTCCGCCAAGCCTTTTATATTCGGGCGCTGGGGATATTCTTTCAACCGGATGGGTTCCTATTCGATGACCCTGTATGAGGAAGGACCCATGCCGCTGACCGGGCCTCCCGTCGAAGCGGCCGGGGACAACGTTACCCGCACTTCAGACGTCAGGGACCTGGCGGCCAGCCCGTATTATGGTATAGGAATGGGCCTCCGGTTCAAGGACCGATATTTCATCCAGGCCCTGTACAGCTACACCAGTATGCGGTTCAGGGCTTTCTATCCGACCAGCTACACGTATTACAACGTCCCGCAGGCTGCTACCGTAAACGAGTCGTTCCAGGTCATTGAAACGCATCAGCTTAATTACAGCCGGGTGCAGTTCAATCTGGGCTACAGCTTCGGGCCCTTGGAGAATTCCGATAGCGCGGCCGGCGGCGGCGAACGGGAAAGAAATTGGCGCAACGGATTCAACCTGAAGATCGGGTTGAACAAAAATCTTCCCATGACGTCCCAATTGACGCATATTAACGCGACCGTTATTAACCAGTACGGCCAGGTGGCCCGTTCCGTTCAGAATGTAGTCAGCCGTCCGGTGGAAGACCTGTCGGGCTCGGTGTCGCTGGAATATCTGCATCCCGTATTCCGGCGCTTCGATGTGGGCATCGGCGTCATGCATAACTTAAAACATACGTATGAGAAAGTGCAGACCACCGCGACCGGCGGGTACACTCAGATCCGCATTGAGGATTTTACGAATACGGTGCCGTATGCGGCGCTGCGTTACTGCTTCAAACCCGACTCCGATCTGGAGCCGTATCTCGTCGGACGGATCGGCTATTCCTACAACAAGTTCAAATATAATAAATACAACAACGAGGCGGTCATGGCCGGGGTTTCGGCGGCGGATATCAAGAACGGGCTTTACACGGCGCTCGGCATAGGGTCCAGACTCTCGCGGCATGTCTTCGGCGAACTCGTCTATGATGTCACCAAGTCGGGGCATACAAAACCCCCTTACAACGGAGACAGTGAAGAGTTTAAGACAAAGTTGCAGAGTATTCACTTCGATCTGGGTTACAATTTCTGACAGTTCAATAATAAACTAGGGAGGTCTGAATGAAACTCAAATGGCTGGAAATTAAAAATGTTTCCTTGCAGAAGGGGGACGGGAAGATCGTTTGCGACGTTTCCTGGCCCGGAGCATGGAAGAACGACGTGAACTGCGACGGGGTTTGGCTGTTCGCAAAATACCGCGCAGGCAGCGGTCCCTGGAAGCATGTTACGCTTAAATCGGCCAGCAAGGCCGAGTTCAATTACACCGACCAGTCCCCGGAGGGCTTTTCAAAAGGCTCCGGCGGGACAAGCGCGGAGATGGGGCTTTGGGTCCCGCCCGCGAAGAAAGGTTTTTTTATCTTCCGTACCCGGGGACAAGGGGACGCCATTGCTGAAAAGGTCACCCTGGCCTGGGACCTGGCCGCGGCCGGCCTGTCGACGAAAGACCTTGAGAACTTCCAGGTGCACGTGGCGGGCCTGGAGATGGTGCACGTTCCCAAGGCTCCCTTCTACCTCGGGGACCCCGACGGGCCGGACGGTCCGGTCAATTGTTTCTACACTTTCTATAATGCGGGCGCCTACTATGTGAAGTCCGAAGACGCCATCCTGGTGGATGCCAAGGAGGGCTGCCTCTATTCCGGCATAGGCTATCCGCCCCAGGTGGGAAAGAACAGCCGGGACGAAGTTCCGTTCACCATCCCGGCGGAGTTCCCCAAAGGCTACAACGCCTTCTGGATAATGAAATACGGGATGGACAGCCGGCATTACATTGAATTCCTGAACCTGCTGACCCGCAAACAGCAGCAGGCCCGCGTAGCCTCCGACATCAGCGGCGACGCCGTGGCGAACGTTTATGTGATGACCAACACCCCGCAGGAACGTCTCAGGAACGAAATCGTCTGCCCGGCGTCAGGGAACGGGACGGACAAGCCTGTGATCTTCATCACCAGCGCGCCAGCCCGCACGGTTAACTTCATAGAATGGGCCGATCAGGCCGCTTATGCCGCCTGGGCCGGCCTTCGCCCCCTGACCGAGATGGAATACGAGAAGACCTGCCGCGGCACGGCCGCGCCGATCCCCTACGAATACGCCTGGGGGACCACCCGCATCGGCCGCGTGGAGGGGTTTGCGGGAGTGGACGGCGGCGGCGAGGAAACTAAGCTGCCTGCGACGGGCGTAGTCAACGCCTGCTACGACGGGGGCATCGGGCCTATGCACCGCGGCAAGCAGACCAAACTGAAGCATGAGGGCTTTGTGGGCGCGGTCAGCGCCGGGCTGTTCGCCCGGACGCGGCACGAAGGCGTGCCGCAGCGTGAGAACGACGGCGCCGGGTTTTACGGGGCCATGGAACTGTCGGGCAACGCCTGGGACGTTTTTGTGACCCTGGGCCATCCCAAAGGCCGCGCGTTCACGCGGGTCTACGGCGACGGAGAGCTGGATGCCGACGGCTATGCCAATGTTCCCACGTGGCCCGCCAGGGACGCCCAGGGCATAGGCGCGCGCGGAGGTGTGTGGGTCAGCCCGGGCTGCATCTATCTCTGTATGGCACGGCGGCAGGCCGGAGCCGACGGCCATGTCGGCCGCCGCGAAAACGGCAGTATCCGGATCGGGTTCTGAAGAACGTGGTCTATACGGTCATTCCCCCGGAGAGGGTGCGGATCCTCTCCGGGGGATTTATAAAACCAGAACATGCTCGAAACCTTCAAGAAAATATTCGTCGGCCCTAAAACGGTTTTCCATGCGTCGGCCTATGGGACTTACCAGCAGCAGCTCCTCGATATAAAACAGCTGTGGAACGACGAGAAAACTCCTTCGTGCGGTCTGGAGCGCGTGTTCCGGCTGTTTTTGTGTCTGGTGCAGTTCTTCTATCCCACACTCCTGATCCGGACATTGGCGGGGCGCACAACCACGGCGCGGAAATTGTCGATGGAGTGTTACGCGCTTTTCAAGTTGTTTTTCCCCGTTCTGCTGCTTACTACGGGCTTATACATCAGTAAGCCCGCGCTTATCCTCGTCGTTTACTTTCTCACTGAAACTGTTTTCAGCGTCCTGGGCCTTATTTTTCTTTCCGACGTCTATTCCGCGCTCCTGACGTTCAACCGCTCCATGATCCTGATTCTTTTGAACTATTTCGAAGTTACTCTGGACTTTTCCGTGTTCCATATGAAATACGAAGCGTTAAATAAGGCCTTGTCTCCTCTTTCGGCGGTCTATTACAGTTTCGTGACGGGTGCCACTCTGGGGTACGGAGATCTTTACCCTGTAACCGCTTTCGGGCAGTTCCTGGTCATAGCGCAACTGGCCATTTTCGTGCTTTTTATCCTGCTCTTCGTTAATTATTTCACTGCGAGGTCCGGCGAGGATGAGTGAAGGCCGGAGGAACTAATATGGAAAAAGCCGCGTTTTCCCACATCGGGCTTACCTGCGCGGACCCGGAACGCGTCGAAAAGTTTTACACCCGCTATTTCGGGTTCAAAAGGGCGCGGGTTTACGCGCCGGGCCCCGGCCAGGTGGTGATGATAAAATCGGGCAATTTTTATCTTGAGCTTTTCAAGGCGGCTGAAAAATCTCCCGTTCCTCCGGCAAAAGGGGCGGGCCCCGACTATCCGGGCTGGAAGCATATCTGTTTTCTGGTCGCTGACCTTGACGCGAAGCTGAAAGAATTGGGGAACGCCGTAAAAATAACCAAGGGCCCTGTGGACATGGGCGGTTTGATACCGGGTATGAAAGTGTGCTGGGTAGCCGATCCGGAGGGGAATATAGTTGAACTGAACCAGGGATATGTGGATGAATGCTGATTTGAACGGTTCCGCAAAGATAACCTGACAGAAAACCTGAAAACGCAGGCACAGCATTAACCTGAAAAAATCAGTTAAAGGCGAATTTTTTGGGTTATAAAAAAACTTTTTTAAAATCGGAAAAAAAAGCCGGATATGATTTTTTTACGCAGCCGGCGTTCTTGATCTTTACGGGTTTTTCAGCCAGCAGGCTTCCGACCGCCGCCGCCATAGCTATGCGGTGGTCATTGAAGGTGTCGACCGGTTTTCCGCCAATAATCTTCTGCGGTCCCCTGATAGTAAGGGCGTCTTTTTTTATCTCGGCTTTAAGCCCGAATGCCTTTAAAAGGGCCAGGGTACTTTGCACTCTGTCGGATTCCTTAAATCTAAGTTCGCCCAGTCCCGGCAATACCGTGGTTCCTTCGGCCTGGGTTGCCACCAGCGCCAGCAGCGGTATTTCGTCTATCATGGCCGGTATCCGCGCTGGTTTTATGCGGATTCCTTTCAGTGCGGAGCCCCAGATGAATATGTCCCCCGCCGGCTCGGGGTTTGAGGTTTTAACGGTCAAACCTATATTGGCCCCCATGGCGCTGAGCGCCTGTATAAAACCCAGCCGTCCGGGATTGAGGCCGGTGTCCTTGATTATATGTTTTGACCCTTTCAGCAGGCAGGCCGCCGCCAGGAAAGGCGCGGCCGAGGAAATGTCGCCGGGGATCTTGATGCGGCCGGCTTTAAGAGGCCCCGGCTTTAAAATCGTTTTAAGGCCGATCACTTTTATTTTGGCGCCAAAGTGCTTAAGCAGCCTTTCCGTGTGGTCGCGGGTTTTAAAGCGTTCCGTCACCGAGGTGCGGCCCGCGGCGTAAAGTCCCGCGATCAACGCCGCCGATTTTACCTGCGCGCTTGGCGCGGAAAGTATAAGGCGGGTCCCGGCAAGAGGAGAGCCTGTTATTTTTAGCGGCGGCCGGCCGCCGCGGGAACTTATTCCGGCCCCCATGGCCGAAAGCGGCTCCGTTACGCGCGCCATCGGCCTTTTTAAAAGCGAGTCGCGTCCGGTAATTACCGAATCGAAACCCTGCCCGGCCAGCAGGCCTGCCATAAGCCGCATTGTGGCGCCGGACTCTCCGGCGTTAAGCGGGCGCATCGGGGGGGTGAGGCCCTTAAGGCCGCGGCCTTCCACAGTTATCTGTTTTTTTGAAATATGGAACTTTACCCCGAGAGTTTTGAGGCAGCTTAGGGTCGCGGAGGTGTCTTCACACAATAGCGGGTTTTTAATGTTAACGCGGCCTTCCGCTATCGCGCCTAAAAGCAGCGCGCGTATGGTTATGGATTTATCAGGCGGAGGGGTATAGGTTTTATCCGGGTTTTTTTCCATTTTTCCCCGCCGAGGCCAGGCAGAAGTCTATGGCTTTGAGATAGGAACCGGAACCAAAACCGGTTAGCTGCTTAATGCAGACGGGTTTTATAACAGATATTTTACGGAACGGCTCGCGCTTTGAAATGTCGCTCAAATGAACCTCTACCGCGCTCAAGGCCAGGGCCTTTATCGCGTCGCGGATGGCGTAGCTGTAATGGGTGTAAGCGGCCGGGTTTATCACCAGCATATCGGCCCAGGCGGCGTTAGCCGTCAGCAGGTCGATAATGGCGCCTTCGCAGTTGCTTTGGAAACAGCGGACTTTAGCCCCGCGCGCGGTGGCGTGTTTTTTTATCAGCGCGTTCAGGGTTTTGAGCGTGGTTTTCCCGTAAACTCCGGGTTCACGCTTTCCAAGCAAATGTAAATTCGGGCCGTGTATGACCAGTATGTTCATAAAAATCAGCTCCAGTTTAAGATTCCGGCTTCAAGATTCCAGATTTAAGATTCAAAATTTAAAATTTACCCCTCCAGCCCCCAATCTTGAATCCGGAATCTTGAATCTTAAATCATTTTAGCCTTAGTGTTCTTTCCAAGGCGATCTTCAATATGACCGGCTTTATGTTTTCCACCGCTTCTATAAGGCCGGGGGCTTTTATCAGCAGAAAACGGTTGGCCAGCCCGCGCGCTTTTTTGTCTTTTGAAACAAGCGCGAGGAATTGTTGAAAATTTCCGCACGCCCTGCACGGGTGGGGAAGGCCGATCCCGCTTATCAGGGAGTTTAATTTATTAAATTCTTTTTCCGGCAGCAGGCCTGTTTCTTTTGAAACTATCAGCGCAAAACGCAGGCCGTGCGCCACGGCTTCCCCGTGGGGCAGTTCGCCTTTTGAAAGCGCTTCAAAAGCGTGCGCGGCCGTGTGGCCGAAATTCAATATCTCGCGCCGGCCGTCTTCGTCCTTTTCGTCCTTTGAAACAACGAACATCTTGAATTCGGCGCAGGCTTTGACGCATTTAAAAAGGGCGCGCCGGTCGCCTTTGAGGGCGGCATCCAGGTTCGTGAGCACGGTTTCGCGCAGTGGGGGCTCGCCTATAAAGGCGTATTTTAAGAGTTCCCCGGCGCCGGAGAGCAATTCCTTCCGCGGCAGGGAATCCAGAAATGCGGTGTCGCAGACGGTCAGGCCCGGCTGATGAAAAGAGCCGAGTACGTTTTTTACGCCGCCGAAATTAACGGCGGTTTTACCGCCAAGGCCCGCGTCTATCTGGCCCAGAAAAGTGGTGGGAACGCTTACCCAGTTTATTCCCCTCATGTAAATCGAGGCGGCAAACCCGGCCAGGTCCGTAACCGAGCCGCCCCCGACCGCTATTATAAGCGATTTGCGCGAAAAATTGTTCTGGAGCAGGAAAAGGCACAACTTTTCAAGCTCGGCTATCGTTTTTCCTCCGTCCCTGGCGGCGAGGCCGTAATAAAAAAATTGTTCGCGCCCCGGGCCAAGCAGGCGTTCCAGATTTTTTTTGATTTTTTCCCCGGCAAGCGCCTCCGTTACCACGCAGACCCTGTCCGCTTCGTCAAAAAGCCCGCTGAAAATACCCGGCAGATCTTCGATCCCCCGCGCAAAAACCGTTTTGACGGTTTTTTCATCTTTGATATTCAAAGCGAGTATTTCAGTTTTTATTCTTTCTTCCATAGTCTGCCGTGTGTGCGGCTGTGTTCCGTTACGCCCTGATCATATCCCCATGCGGGCCAGCATCATGCAGAGTTCGTTGGTTATCTCCACCAGCCGCGGGTGGGAGACTTCAAAGCTTTTTACAGAAAGCCCCATGCCGGAGATGGAAAGATCTTTAAGTTCCGCGCTCCTGTTTACCCTGGTAACTTCGTGGGCGGCGGTTTCGGTAAAATGGGCCACGCTGCGCGCGTCATCCATCCTGGACTCGGGCAGCGCCGCGAGCTCGGCCTTAAGCTGATTAAGAAGGGAGACCAGCCTGGCCTTCTCCTTCCCATCGACCGCCTGGATCTTGGCTATAGCCGCCTCTACCTTCGACAATGTCTCTTTTATCATAAGCCTCCCGCTTTATAATTCAAATATTTATTTTTAATCCTTGGGTTTCCGACTTTTCAATCATGAAGACTTGAACCAGCATCACTATTTAAGTCTGGAAAGAAAGGCATTGATTATCCACAATACCAGGGCAAACACCAGCGCCCACCAGAAGTTCGCCACGTGGAAGCCCGGCACCAGCCAGCTGACCAGCTGCACCATCCCGCCGATGATAACGAAAGTGAACAGCCCCAGTGTCAGTATGTTTATAGGCAGGGTAAGGATTATAAGTATAGGCCGCAGCACAGTATTTACCGCGCCCAAAACCACCGCCACCACCAGCGCGGTTACAAAGCCGTCCAGCGTTACGCCCGGCAGAATTTTGGCGGTGACAAAAACCGCCACCGTGCTTAAAATCAAATGGACAATTATTTTCATAACCCTATAATATCAATTTCCCGGCCTGCCCTCTAACTTTATAAAAGCAGGCGCAGCTTTCTAATATTCAGCTTCCGGGCTATAAGAGCCGCCGTTTGGGCCGGGGTGAGCCTGCCGGCGTTTATTTCCAGATCTGCCAGCCGGTAGAACGGCAGCCTTTTTGAGTAAAGTTTATTGGCGCGCTTGCGCGCCTGCTCCCAATGGCCGCTAAGCCGCGGCCTCAGGTCCCGCGCGATCTTAAGCCTTTTTTCAAGCTCCGGCCAGGCACAGTGCAGGTAAACCGTCACGCCGGTACTTTTTAGTAACCCCGCCCATCTGCGCGAGGGGTAAATTCCGCCGCCCAAAGCCGCCGCGAGCCCGCGTTTTCCGGCCAGTGCGCGCACGGCCCCGGCTTCAAGTTTTCTGAACGCTCTCAGCCCCTTAGTATCCACCAGTTCAGCTATTTTAATTCCGGCTTGTTTTTCAACCAGCCGGTCCGAATCCGCGAATTTGCGTTTAAGCAGCCGCGCCAGGGCTTTGCCGGTAGAAGTTTTGCCGGCGCACATGAAGCCGGTAAGATAAATGTTTACAGATGTCTGAGTATTTTTCCGGTTTTTGTCCGCCATAGGTCCACCCGCTGTTTTATTTCCTCAAAAGTGTCGCCGCCGAATTTCTCGAGCAAGGCACCGGCGAGCGCCAGCGCGGCCGCGTGCTCCGCTATAACAGCCGCGGCGAATACAGCCGTGGTGTCGGAGGTTTTTGAAACGGCGCGGGTATTTTTAAAAGTTTTCAGGTCCATTGAAGGCGCCCCAGCCGCCAGCCCCGGCACGGGTTTTACCGCGCAGCGCATTACCAGAACCCGGCCATTCGTCACTCCGCCGTCCAGCCCGCCTGAAAGTTCGGGGTTTTTGGCGGCTTCGCGCCCGCTTATAGCCGCAAGCGCAAAACCGCCGCCCAGCTCAAAGCCCTTAACACCGTTTATGCTCATAAGAGCCGCGGCCAGATGCGCGCTTAGCTTCGCGTCCCACTGGTTAAAATTGCCAAGGCCCGCCGGCAGATTCTCGGCCGTTATCTCAAAAACTCCTCCCAGAGTGTCGCCCGCAGCGCGCGCCTGTTTGATTTCCTCCGCGGCGCTTTCAGCTGTAATTGCATTCATTCCGCCTAAAGCCACAACCCTTGAGTTTATGTAAATACCCAGAAGTTCATTAAGACGCAGGGCGAAAGAGCCCAAAGCCACCCGGGCCGCGGTTTCGCGGGCGCTGGCGCGTTCGCGTATAAGGGCGGCGTTTAAAGTGTCGTATTTAAGCATTCCCGCCAGATCGGCGTGCCCCGGCCTTGGAACGCTTGAAAAAGGCAATTCGCCCAGGACCTTGATATTTTTTATCAGCGCGGTTATGGGCGCGCCGGTGGTTACATTCCCGGTGATGCCGGAAATTATTTCAAAGGAGTCGGTTTCAACCGCCTGACGCGCGCTTCTGCCCGGCGCCTGGCGCCTGCGTTTCAATTGAGCGGCTATATATTGCTTTGTAACCCGCACGCCGGCCGGAAATCCTTCCAGAATACCGGCCAGATATTTTCCGTGCGACTCTCCCGCGGTAAGGTATCTCAACATTTAGAGGCTCCTGTTAAAGCAGCGAATAGCGAATAGCCAACCTGAATCTTAAATCTTGAATCCGGAATCTTGAATTTTTAATTTTCTTATCGTTTCCCTTTTCAATTCTACAATTTCCGCGATATGTTTATCAGTCCAGAATTCAAGCGAGCGCGCGGCCTGATAAACCAGTATTTCCTTGCCGTCTATTAGCGTTTTGGCTCCTGCTTCGCGCGCCGAACGGAGGAACCCGGTTTCGCCGCCCAGGTAAGCCAGGTCACAATAAGCGGACTTCCGGTTAAAAGCGGCGTTCAGCCGTCCGGGCTCGTACATCCCTACCGGTGTGGCGTTTATAAAAATATCGGTTTTTTCGGACCTTTCACGGAAGCTGCGGACCTTAAATTTGATCTTCGGAAAAAGCCCGGAAAAGATAACAGCAAGGGCGCGCGCTTTTTCAGTGTCGCGGTTATGCAGGCTTATTTCCGCCGCTTTATTCTCCGCCAGAAACCAGAGGGCGGCTTTTGCCGCTCCGCCGGCGCCCCACACAACGGCGGTTTTGCCTTTTACCTTAATTTTTTTTTCGCGGAAAGCGTCGGCGAGCGCCCGCGCGTCGGTGTTGATCCCCACAATTCCGTTCTTGTGAAATTTCAGCGTGTTGGCGGCTTTCACGCTGAAAACCGCCTGGTCTGAAGCGGTTAAAAAACCGGTTACGGCTTCTTTCAAAGGCAGGGTTACATTTACCCCTGTCCAGCCGGCGGAACGCAGCCGCTTTAAAGCGGCCGCCAGGTCTTTTTCGTGTGTTTCTTTGAGGGTATAGGTGATCCTGATGCCGGTAAGGTCCGAGAATATTTTAAAAATTTCAGGCGAGAGGGAGTTTTTAAGCGGATAGCCTATCAGGCCGGTTTTAAGCATTTGGAGTGTTTTGAGTACTACTTAAGTAGACAGGAGTCAGTAGTCAGAATTCAGAATTGTGGAACAGTTCTCTTCTTTGGAATCTTAATTCTGGCTCCTGAATTCTGGCTTCTGTCTACTTGAGTCGTTATGTATTTTCGTTATTTTCTTTACCAGCGCGCTGAAAACGGGCAGGCTGATGGTCTGCTTGCCGTCCACCAGGGCGGTTTCGGGGGAGACGCTGGCCTCTATTAAAAGACCGTCGGCGCCGGCCCCGGCGGCTTCAAGCGCGAAGCGCTCCGCCAAGATCCGGTCTTTTGAAGAGTGACTCGGGTCGGCTAGCACCGGCAGGCCTGAGGCGGCTTTGGCCTGGCGCAGCAGTTCCAGGTCAAGGCCGGCCTTGTCGCTGGAAAAAGTCGTGTCGCCTCTTTCGCAGAGTATCAGGGTTTTGCAGCCGAATTTAAGCAGGTATTCCGCCGACATCAGCCATTCCCTCAGGCTGGCGCGCATCGCGCGTTTTAGGAGGGCGGGCTTTCCGCTGCGGCCTATTTCTTTGAGCAGTTCATAATTGCGCATATTGCGCGCGCCTATCTGCAGAACGTCCACGGCGGCGGAAAGCTGCTCGACCTGGCGGGTGTCGGTGGCTTCCGTCACCAGCGGCAGGCCGGTAAGTTTTTTGGCTTTCGCAAGTATTGGAAGGCCCGAAAAGCCTATTCCCTGAAAAGCGTAGGGCAAAGAACGCGGCTTGAAAAGAGCGGCCCTGAGCGCGTGCGCCCCCGCTTTTTTAAGCGCGAGAGCCGAGGCCAGGTAAATTTTTTCGTTTTCAACGGCGCATGGCCCGGCTATGAAAATAAACGGGTTTTTTACAAAATCAAGCGGCTGCTCAGGCAGCTGGCGGCCTTTTAGCCGCGTCGCCAGCGGGCAGAGTTCATCCATGCTAAGCTCCACCCTGCTTACATCCGGCAGGTTTTCTATCAGCGCCACCGCGTCGGCCATTTTTTCCGTTTTCAGTCCGCTTACCACTATGCCGGAGTTTTTTTGCGCGTTAGCCAGCACCACTTTTTCGCGGGCGCGGTCAATTATTGTTTTTTTAAGGTCTTTCAGCGAAAGCACCACTACAAAACGTCTGGCCAGCAGGCGGCAAATTTTTTCGTCTATAACATCTATATTGTACCTTTTTCTTTGCAGTTCGCTGCGCATTTCATAATTCTATTAAATTATGGGGGGAGGGGGTACTAAAACTATGGAGTTGCTAAGTAGATAGAATTCAGAAGTCAGAATCCAGAATTTGGCATTCTGACTACTGAATCCTGACTTCTGGCTCCTTCCGCGGTTCCTAACTATTGTAAAATACTCTTATGGCCGGGGAACACTGGAATTTAAAGACGCGGAAAATAAACTGGAACAGCTTGAGACGGCGCTCTCGGCTTCGTCCGCGCTTTTCGGCCTGGAAACCAAAAAAACGGAGCTTAAAGAGAAAGAGGCCGGTTCCCTTGAAGCCGGCTTCTGGGATAAGACGGAGAAAGCCCAGTCGCACCTGAAGGAGCTAAACGATTTAAAAAAGGGCGTTGAACTGGTGGATAAACTGGGACGCGAGCTGGGAGATTGCCGGGCGCACCTGGAGCTTGCCAGAGAAAGCGGCGGTGTGAGCGAGCTGCCGTTCATAATGGAGGCGCTCGCTGCGGCCGAGCAAAAACTGAGCGCTTTTGATTTTGAACTGAAACTCTCGGGCCCTCACGACAAAGCGGGTGCTATTATAAGCATACACTCGGGCGCCGGCGGCACCGAGGCCTGCGACTGGGCGCAGATGCTGTTGCGGATGTACACGCGCTGGGCGCAGAGAAAAGGCTTTCCTTTCGCTATCACGGATATACTGCAGGGCGAGGAAGCCGGCATAAAAAGCGTTACCGCGTTTATAAACGGCAAGTACGCCTACGGCTACCTCAGGAGCGAAATTGGCGTGCATCGCCTGGTGCGCATCTCGCCTTTTGACGCCAATAAGCGCCGCCACACCTCGTTCGCCTCGGTGGACGTGCTGGCCGACATCGAAGAGGAAATAGAAATAAAGATAGATGAAAAAGACCTGCATACCGACACCTACCGCTCCGGCGGGGCGGGCGGCCAGAACGTGAACAAGGTTGAAACGGCGGTGCGCATTACGCATATACCGTCGGGCATAGTCGTGCAGTGCCAGATAGAGCGCAGCCAGCACCAGAACCGCGAAACGGCCATGAAGATGCTGAAGGCCAAGCTTTACGAAGTTGAAATGGACAAGAAACGCTCCGAGATGGAGCGCCACTACGACGCCAAGGGCGACATAGGCTGGGGCCACCAGATACGCTCTTATGTGTTCATGCCATATCAGATGGTGAAAGATCTGCGCACCGATCACGAAACTTCCCAGATACAGAACGTTATGGACGGTGACCTGGACCCGTTCATGCAGTCCTACCTCTCCTGGTCAGCCGCCGGCAGAAAGAGCTAAATTTCCCCGGGTCCTTTTTCTATAACACTGTTCCTTCGGCGGCCGCTGAAATGATTAAATGTAGTGATGGATTTTATTGAGACACACTGCCATTTGAACGACGAGGCTTTTAACGGGGACCGCGATGCCGTTATTGAAAAAAGCTTTAAAAGCGGCGTTTCAAAGCTGGTGGAAATAGCCTGCGGGGCTAAAGAATGGGAACCTGCCTCTGTTTTATGCTCCAAATATGCGGGCAAAATTTACGCCTGTTTCGGCATACACCCGGGTTATTGTGAAGAGCTTTGCCCGGAAAACCTGGCGACGCTTGAGCGATACCTTAAAAAAAGCGTTTCAAAAGGCCTGGGGGAGATAGGCCTGGATTATTACTGGGACGCCGCGAAAAAAGAACAGCAGAACCTTCTGTTTGAGGCGATGATAAGCCTGTCGAACAGGCTGGGCCTTGTTGCGGTGTTCCACGCACGCAGCGGCAAGGACGCTAAAAAAGACAATGCTTACGCCGATCTGGCCGCCCTGCTTAAAAACAAATGGAATTATGCGCCCAAAGGCAGGAAATTTCGCGGCATACTGCACTGTTTTTCCGGCGGCTGGGAAGACGCGCGGGCGGCGCTCGATATGGGGCTTGCGCTCGGAGTGAACGGCACTTTCACCTACAAAAAAAATGACGAGCTGCGGGCGATAGTTAAAAAAACGGGCCTTGAAAACATAGTTTTTGAAACCGATTGTCCGTATCTGCCGCCGCAGAGCGCCCGCGGCAAAAGGAACGATCCTTCGTATATACCGGAAATTGCCGGCGCTGTCGCCGCGTATCTGGGCGTAACGCCATCACGGGCCGCCGATGTCACCACAGCAAATGCCATGGAGATATTCAGAATTTGTGACTACTAAGGTAGACAGAATCCAGAAGTCAGAATTCAGAATGGGCTGCGATTTCTTACTTCTGACTCCTGAATTCTGACTTCTGGCTACTTGTGTGTTACCGGAGTCTTATGAAAAACCTGCTTAAAGAAAAAATAATTATTTTTGACGGCGCCACCGGCTCCTATCTGCAGACCATGGCGCTTAAACCCGCCGATTACGGCAAACCGGAATACGAGGGCTTGAACGAATATCTCTCGATTTCAAAACCCGAGGCC